>CAVKVO010000030.1:0-6158 GCA_963659575.1 Prevotella sp. CAG:1031 | reverse complement strand
GTCCTTAGGCATTATTCGCGCGTCATAAAGTACACGCGAAGAATCCAGACTTACCGAAGAACTGTTACGGAAATAGGCCACGTCTTTCGTGCTTGAGCAGCTACCGAAAAAAGCCATTGCAGCTACAAAAGCCAACGGCAAAAGCAATTGTTTTCCAAGTGTCATTTTCTGTAAAATGGGGTTTGTTGGCTGCAAAATTACACCTTATTTTCTTAATAAGCAAGAAAACGGTAAAGTAATAGAACTGAAAAACTTTTGAAGCAATGCGTTGCTGACATGCAGGGCTTCAATCGGCGGTTTTGAACTTGACCACAAGTGGCAGATGGTCGCTCGTTCCGCCGGGTTGATAGCGCATTCCGTAGTATGTGCGGAAAGGTTTCATGCCTCCGTAACGCTTGTCATACTCAAGCAGAAAGGGCGCGTCGTTGATGAAAGAGGAGAAGAAGCGCGGAAGCAACGACTCACTCACGAACACGTGGTCGAGGCTTCTCCACCAACCTTCGTGACTGTATGTGCCTTTAGCCCCGTTGCGCCCGATGGCTCCCGACGTGATGTCGGTCAGTCCGTGAGCCGAAATGAAGTTCATCGACCGCTCTCCGTCGTAGGCATTGAAGTCTCCTGCCACAATGATCTTGGCTTCTGGCGAGACGTTGCGCAGCGAGTCTACCGCCTTGCAGAGCCTTTCAGCCACTGCCATACGAAACGGTCGTGAGTATCTTTCGCCACCGTAACGGCTCGGGGCGTGTACTGCAAAGATGTGCAGAGTGTCGCCTTGGGCAGTGCTTCCTGCCACATACAGTATGTCGCGTGTGGGGCGCATACCCTTTACTGGTTCAACCCTTATCGACCAGTGGCGTATCGGGAGGAAAGAAAACGTGTGGTACATGATGGCCACGTCGATGCCTCGACTGTCGGAAGAGTTGGTTATCAGATAGTCGTAGTTCAGATTGCGCAGCAGAGAGCGCCGTGTCAGGTCGCGCATCACACTGTCGTTCTCCACTTCGCAGAGCACTGCAATGTCGGGTATGCCGTAGCTTGTAGAGTCGTCGCAGCACGACACCAAGGCTCTGCCTATGGCATCGAGCTTGCGCCAGTAGCGGCTGGGAGTCCAGTGGCGCACGGATTGCGGCAAATACTCGGTGTCTTCCTTCAGACTGTCGTGGCGGCAGTCGAACAGGTTCTCACAGTTTAGTTCCACAAACGTGAGAAACGAGGCAAGAAACAATGCTGAAAACATAGTCTGAACGCAGATTTTTTGAAACGAAAAGGCAGGTACACATTATATTAATGTCGTGTACCTGCCCAGTGTTATGGTTGCAACAAAGCGTTGATTACTTCTCTGTTTTGTTGTTGGTCTCTGTCACGTTGCCTTTAGCGTCAACCTTGAAAGTGACATCGCTGTTGAGTTCGCCGTCCTTTATACCCTTAATAAGATCGGCTTTGTCGCCTGCGTCTCCTCTTACAACGAGGCTGTTTGTTCGTGCGACGATTACTTCGTTGGCGGCGTTGTAGAGTGCGTATGAGTATTTGTAGGCACCGGTGTAGAAGCTGATTTTAGCAGCTGAAGCCAGACCTGCACTGTCTTTCACAGTAACGATTTTCTTCAGTGTGTATGTTGCCGGAACTTTTGACTCAAAGAACTTCTGCCATGAGCAAGTTGTGACAGCCTCGGTCTTTGCGCCGGTTCCGTCGTTGTATTCCACACTTACATTGCAGTATTTCAGGATGTCCTCTGTTTCAACAACCTCCAGGCCGAACTTCACTTTTGTCGGGATGGAGTCTTTAACGGTAGTGGTTCCTGTATTGCCGCCAGTTCCTGGGTTGCTGCCGGGCTTTCCGCCGTTGTTGTCGTCGTTGTCACTGCCGCAAGCGGTAAACATTGTTGCACTCATTGCGCAGAAAACTGCGGCTGCAAATGTCATCAAAAACTTCTTCATCTTTTTTCTCTCTTTTAGCTTTAATGTATTTACTATCGCGGATTACATTGTTTTGTAAACCGCGGCAAAGGTACTCAAAAATCCAGATGTATCTCCAAATGTATGTGGAAAAGTAGCGAAATAAAAAGGCAGGTACACATTATATTAATGTCGTGTACCTGCCCAGTGTTATGGTTGCAAAAACAATAGTTGCTTATTCCTTCACTGCAGTGGAGTCTTCCGAAGTGTCAACCCAATTGCCCTTAGCGTCATAAGTGCAATCCACTGTAACGTTGAGGCGGCCTGCCTTTATGGCTGCAATGAAATTAGCCTTCTTTGAGGGTGATAAAGTTGATGGGTTTTTCATCACGTTGAATGTCTTGGAAAAACCTGTGTTTTGCTTAGCAGCGTTATAGAAGGTGTAGGTGTATGAATATCCGGCATTAAATTTAATGGTGTCGGCTGCTACCAAGCCTGCGCTGTCTCTCAGATTGATAATCTTTTTGAATATAATTGAGCTGGGCAGCTTTGAAGACAGGGTCTTCGTCCATACTGTTGTTTTAAGAGTGTCGGTCTTTTCGCCCGTTCCGTCGTTGTATTTCACAAGAACATCGCAGTATTTCAGTATCTCCTCAGTCTCTCTGAATGTCACGCTTGCAGCCACGTAAGCCGGGACAGTGTCGGTAACTGTGGATCCACCTCCTCCGGGTGTGCTGCCTCCGTCGTTGTCACTGCCGCAAGCGGTAAACATTGTGGCACTCATTGCGCAGCAAGCTGCGGCTGCAAATGTCAGCAAAAACTTCTTCATCTTTTCCTTTCTTTATTAGTTTTAATGTGGTTACTATCGGGTTACATTTCTTGTAAACCGCTGCAAAGGTACTTAAAAATTTAGATGTATTCACAAACATTCTGGGAGAAAACGCATGAAAAGTGATGGACATGTGAGGGTAGGGGATACGGACTGCGAACGTCAACCATGCCATTTGCGATAAATAACCGTGCCACTTAGCCATCGTAACTGGGCCATTTACGACCCGTAACTGGGCCACTTACGAGTGCTAACTGGGCCACTTTCAGTCCGAAATCAAACGGGTTGTTTTTGCTTACAGTATCGCTTTGTGGTTCTTTGTATAGAAAATGTTGTAAGCAAAGTCCCTTGTTTTGCTTACGATTTTTCGACCCTTTGCGCTGAGTATAGCGTCTATGCCTCGCAAATGTGCGGTCTGCGATGCCAAAACGTATCGCAATTATTGATGAAATATTGCTTTTTGGACGAAAAATATTTTGCGAGTTGGACAATAATGCTTATTTTTGCAGAAAACAAGGTGCATTTGGGCTATTGAGAACCAAGGCTTTCTCACCGCTTAGATGCATTGTCGTTATAAAAAAGAGTAGACAAGATGAAGAAGTTTCTCATATACACACTCTTCGCAGCCATGCTGCTTCCGGTGTCAGTCGCAGCCAATGCGTCGGAGCCAGAGGCGTTGTTGCAGGAGCAGATTGACGCAGACAGGATAAGCATCTCCGTAAACCAGTCTACGCTCTACGTCAACGGTGCCAGCGGATTGGTGCTTGAGGTGGTGTCGCTTACCGGTAGGCCAGTGGCTTCCATCAAGATTGAGAGCCCGTCACAGCGTGTTGAACTTAATTTGCCAAAAGGTTGCTACATTCTGAAGGTTGGCAAAGTGGTGAGAAAAGTTTCCATTCGCTGATACTGGTCTGCGCCCTGTTGGTAGCTTTCGGTCTGACAGGGTGCAAGGAAAAGACCACAAACCCAAACAAGGACATAGGTCTGGAAGCGTTTTCCGAGTGGAAAACGCAAGGCTATGCGCTTAACTCCTACAAAATCCGGGATGCCATAGACGCTCTTTGCCGTGCAGACAAGGATTCGCTGGCGTCCGACTATTACACACGATCTTATTATTCCAATCGCCGTCCGTTCCTCTGGATAGACCGGAGCGGTGTGGACGAACGCGCCGACACGCTCATAGCCATGCTCAAAACCGTGGGCGAAATGGGGTTCAGTGAGGCGGCGTTCTGCGTGGCGAGGCTGGAGCGCGATATAAATAAGGTGCGCAGTCTTGACTTTGCCGACGACTCCGTGGCCATAAACCGCACGATGGCCTCGGTGGAGTATAGGCTCACCAAGGCTTTCATGCGCTATACCGTAGGCCAGAGGTTTGGTTTCACCAATCCCAACAAGCTTTTCAACCGCATCGACCCGCTTCCGCACGACAGCACGGAGCGGCCCAAGGGTTTCAGAAAGCTCTACGACGTGAACATCGAACGGCCCGACGAAGCCTTTTATGCCTTGGCTCTGCGCCGGATAACGTGCGACAGTCTCGGCGATTTTCTCCGTGCGGTGCAGCCTGTAGATGAGCTATACAAGAAGTTCGCCGCCTGTTTGTCCACAACGCACGGCAAACAGGTGCGGCAAAGGCTGCTCTGCAACATGGAGCGGTGCCGCTGGCGCGAGCGCAATCCGCAGGAGCGCAACGGCAAATATATTGTGGTGAACGTTCCGGCGTTTCATCTCTACGCCTACGGTGGCGACACAATCGTGGAGATGAGGGTAGGTTGTGGCAGTGTGAAGACCAAGACTCCGCTGCTCAACAGTGCCATCGAGCGGATGGATGTCAACCCGGTGTGGAACATTCCGCCAAGCATCATCAAGAACGATGTGGCGCGCCACGCTGGCGACGCTTCGTATTTTGAGCGCAACAGATATTATATAGTGGAGCGAAAGACTGGCGCCAAGATTCCCGCGGAGTCGGTCACCATGGCTATGCTGCTCAGTGGCAACTACCGTGTGACGCAGGAAGGTGGCGACGGCAACTCTCTCGGGCGCATTATATTCCGCTTCCCCAACAATTTCTCGGTGTTTCTCCACGACACGTCGAGCCGCGGAGTGTTCCAGCGCGACTATCGTGGAGTGTCGCACGGCTGCATAAGGGTGGAACGTCCGTTCGATTTGGCGGTCTTTCTGCTCGACAATCCCGACGAATGGCTGCTCGACAAACTGCGTATATCCATGGATATGGCTCCGCAAACCGAACGCGGACTGGCGTATGTCAAGGCGGAACATGAGAACAATAGGCTCGTGAGTTCGCTGAAGGTGACGCCTCACGTACCTATATATATTACCTACTTCACTCTTTATCCCGGACCCGGCGGACAACTTGCGGCCTGGCCCGACGTATATGGCTACGACGAAGTGTTGTGGCGGTGGATTAAACCTTTGGCTGACTAACACGTCAGAAATGCAAGTGGACAAGTACGACGAACGGCAGATAGTGCATCTTCTTTCCAACCCGGCCACAAGTCGCAAGGCTTTCGGCATGGTGGTGGAGCAATATGGCGAACAGCTGTATTGGCAGGTGCGTCGTATCGTCTTGTCACACGACGATGCGAACGACGTGATGCAGAATGTTTTTGTCAAGGCGTGGACCAATATCGGCTCTTTTCGCAGCGACTCCAAACTGTCCACGTGGCTCTACCGTATAGCCGTAAACGAGAGTCTGGACTTCATCCGCCGCAAAAAGACGCTGCAAACAGTGAGTGCCGACGATGAAGACGCGGGAGTGGCCAACACGCTGATGGCCGACAAATACTTCGACGGCGACGAGACGGAGGCGCAACTCCAGCAGGCCATCGCCCGGTTGCCCGATGTTCAGCGCACTGTGTTCAACCTCCGCTACTACGGAGAGATGAAGTACAGCGAGATGAGCAAGGTGCTCGGCACGTCGGAAGGGGCGCTTAAAGCCTCTTATCACATAGCGGTGAAAAAAATATCGGAGTATTTCAAAAACATAGATTAAACCTTTGGCAGCTACGAGGGTCAAACACATAAAAGGATAATCAATGACAAACAAGGAAGAAAGATACCTGAAAAGCAGGATAGGCAAGCAAAATCCGTTCCGTGTGCCGGATGGTTATTTCGACAGTTTCGCCGAACGGATGATGGAAAACCTGCCCGAGCAGGAAGCCAGAACGATAGTTATGGTCAAGCCGCGCCGCTCCAAGCTATTGCGCACGGTGCTCTACGCTGCGGCATGCCTGTGCATAGCAGTGCTCGGCACGGTTATCTATTGGCAGAAGTTGTCCGAACAGAACATTGAGAGCAACAGTGCGCCGGTGGCAGTGCACACCACGACAAGCTCCGATGCCTATGTTGACGCCGTGGCCGACTATGCCATGATGGACAACACCGACATCTATGCATATTTGTCGGAAGAGTAGAGA
>CAVKVO010000029.1:0-15739 GCA_963659575.1 Prevotella sp. CAG:1031 | reverse complement strand
GCAAGGGAATCAGGTGAAACACCTGAGCTGTTCCTGCAGCTGTAACCACATTGTTCTCCTCACCACTGATGTCACTGAAGGTAAGACGTCCCAAAAAAGTCTTGCATATTCGGGAAGACGGTGAGGAAGAGTGGAAGCCAGAATACCTGCCAGATTCAATGGTTGAGACGATGTGCCCCCAGGAATAGGGGTCAGTCCAATTGCAGAAAAAGGTAACTTTTACGGTGAAAGGTAAAGACAACACCAGCGTCGGCTTTTGAAAAGAAGTCCGGCGGTTTCGCTTTGCGCCTATGTTTTTGCACTGCATGACGTGCGAAACAATGACGGAAGCGACAACCGCGGGCAAAATCCGACACTAGTTTGTCCGATGGAACAAGGATGCAGAAGAATTTTACAACACGTCTTTTAACTGTTGCTATTGCCTCAAGCGCATGTAGCACAAGCTTGTATGCACAAAAGGAAACGGGCAGCAAAGTCGGCGGCTCCATTGACGACCAGACGTTGCAGGAAGTGGTGGTCACTGCCACTGGCACGGGACATCTGCTGAAAGATGTGCCGGTGCAGACGGAGGTGATATCGAGGAAGATGATAGAAAGCTATGGCGGCAAGTCCATCGAGGACATTCTCGGTGGACTCACCGCCTCATTCTCGTTCAACGAGGGCGACATGGGTAGCCAGACCCAGCTCAACGGACTGGGCAACGGCTACATTCTCATACTCATTGACGGAAAGAGAATACACGGCGACAACGGTGGCGAGAACGACCTTTCGCTCATTGACCCGCACAACATCGACAGGATTGAGATTGTGAAAGGTGCTCAATCGGCTCTCTACGGTTCCGACGCTATCGCAGGTGTGATAAACATCATCACAAAGAAGCACGACACCGAGGGACTGTTGCTTGAAAACAACACCAGCTACGGACGGTTCAACGACATTCGTCAGCACAACGGCGTTGGGTTCAGGATAGGCAAGGTGCAGTCGTACACAGGTTTTCAGTTGCAGCACACCGACGGATGGCAGAACACCGCCGACGAATATGCCGAGGGAAAGGTGCTCACCGACAGTAGAAACAAGACCCGCAACGAGTTTACCAACTGGCAGATAAGCGAAAAGCTCACCTACAATCCCACGAAAGACCTTGAGCTGTATGCCGACGGTACGTTCTACCGCAAGGACATCAGTCGTCCCACGAATGGCAGATACCCGTCGTGCGATGTCTACACCTACGACCTGTTATACAGAAACATGTCGGCATCCGTGGGAGGAAAATACTTCACCAACCAGGCTAAGAAGGACTACGTTTCGCTCGATGTGGACTGGAACAAGCACGCATACTATTATAAGTACACCGCACGCACATACGAAGACGCGTATATCGACGGTGAACTGGAGCACGGTGTGCCGTTCTATGCCGGACAGGAGCGGTTGCAGAGCGACCAGCAACGCGTCATGGCTGTGGCAAAGGGTGTGTTCCATCTGCCATACAGCAACACGCTCAATGTGGGAGCGGAGTTCAGATACGACTACTTGAAAGCTCCGATGCGCACGGCCAACGGTACGGCCAACGACAACACCACGTCGGTGTATGCCCAGGACGAATACAATCCGTTGGCGTGGCTTAACATCACCGCCGGAGCACGACTGGTGGAAAACGGCAAATACGGTGCGCACTTCACTCCCAAGGTGAGTGCCATGGCAAGTCTGGGCGACTTCCGACTGCGACTTGGATGGAGCCAGGGATTCAAGTCGCCCACGGTGAAGGAACTGTACTACAGATACCTGCACGTGATGGGTTCCTCCACATTCTTCAATATGGGCAACACCGACCTGAAGCCCCAAACGAGCAACTACTTTAGCGCAAACCTGGAATACAGGACACAGAAGTTCACCGTGTCTGTGACGGGCTACTACAACAAGCTCAACAACATGATTGCCCTTGTGAACGTGCCTACGGAAATGCTGCCAAAGGATGTCACGACCAACTATCTCGGTGACGGCAGCGGCAAGGTGACTGCCCGTATGTATCAGAACATGGAGGACGCCAAGACCTATGGTGTGGATGTGAACATGTCGTACAACATATACAAGGACCTCACCGTGAGCGGCAACTACAGTTACCTCGACACCAAAGCACACGAATACAACACCGACCACAGTCGCTTGGAGGAAGTGGTCATCGACGGTATGGCTCATCACAAATGGAACTTCTCGGCCATATACGGCCACAGGTTCACCAGCTGCTACCGTCTCGGCGCAAGTCTGTCAACAAGGGGCAGCAGTCGCCGCTTCTATGAGAACAACGGCGACGGCAAGCACTTCCAGATATGGCGACTGAACACCACACACGACTTCGGCAAAGCCGGTGCACCTCTATCATATAAGGTGGAACTTGGTGTGGACAACATCTTCAACTACAAGGACACCACGATGCATCCCTATCACCTCGGCACAACATCTGGCGGAGCTACATGGTATGTGGGATTTGCAGTGAAATTCAATACAGGAAAGAGAGTTAACAACCATAACATTAACAACAAAAACAAAAACTACAATGAAGAAGATTAAAGTCTTTATGATGGTGGTGCTCGCCGCAATGACATTCGCGGCTTGTAGCAAAGACGACAACAACGACAACAAGCAGAACGTCATTTCGGAGTATTCCTACAATGACCAGGTTGTGGCCAAGCAGAAGGCTGCATCAAAGAAGAACAAGGCTGTGCTGCTCGTGGCTTTCGGTTCTACATGGCAGAACGCTTTCGCAGCTTTCGACAAGACTAAGGCAGCATACGAGAAGGAGTTCACCGACGCTGACGTTTACGTGAGCTTCTCTTCTGACATCTGCATCAACCGTGCAAGTGCCGGTGAGCACGAAGAGGTGCGCAACTACTATGAGCCTCGCTACCTGCTCCACGCTATCGGTGCCGCTAAGTACGACACTGTTTACGTGCAGAGCCTTCAGGTAATCCCTGGTGAGGAGTTCTCTAACGTTGTGGCTGCCGTGAAGAAATTCGCCAACAACGGTTATGTGAAAGAGGCTCACCTCGACGACGCTTATCTGAAGAACGCAAAGGTGTTCCTCGGTATGCCGCTTCTCTACGATGAGGACGAAGTGGACAACGTGGCAAAGATTCTGAACGAGCTGTACAACAGCGAGGCTGCACAAGGTGCTGTGGCATTCATGGGTCACGGAAACCCCGACAACTACGACTCTTTCAAGGCTAACGTGCGCTACACACAGTTGGAGACCGCTCTCCAGCAGTTCAGCAAGAACTACTATGTAGGTACTGTTGACATGGCAGGCAACATGAAGGACAACGTTTTGGTACGCATGAACGCAAACGGAATCAATAACGGCAAAATATATCTCCACGCCCTCATGTCTATCGCTGGTGACCACGCTCACAACGATATGGCTGGTGCAGGTGAGGACTACTGGAACGCTGAGGAGCCTGCAAGCGAGGAAAACAGCTGGTATGAGTTCTTCAACCACAATGGCTTCACATCTGTTGTACCTACAACTAACGACAACCCTCTCGGACTGCTTGAGTTGCCCGGCATCCGTCAGATCTGGATCAACCACACCAAGGACGCTGAACTCCTTGAGGACGCATACCACTCAATGTATCCTGAGGAATAATCCACAAGAAACATATACATCTTAACACAATAGGGACACCGGCAAACACCGTTTTCCGGTGTACCTATTTTGTCTTTTTAGACATATGAAGAATATCATTTATCTTGCGGTGTCTCTGATACTGTTGGCCTCGTGCGCCACGGCACTGGACGAAAAGAGGCAACTCATTGCCGACCAACTCTTCCACGACCAGGACTCGGTGCTGGAAAACGTTGAAAGATACAGCGACACGATAAAAATCAAATACGCCAAAGGACTGAAGGTGGAATACCGCAAGGACGGCATACACGTAACACTGACCAACCCAGACCCTGCGGCAGCAAGCAAGCCCCAGGAGATAGTAATCAAGAAACCATCGTCAAGGTTTGTGTGCACCACGGCACTGCAACTCGGAAACTTCGAGGTGCTCGGACTGGAAGACAAGATTGTGGGCATAAACTCCTTGCGCCACATCTTCTCGATGAAGATGCTCGGTCAGATAGAAAGCGGCAAGACGGTGCAGATAGGCAAGGAGGGCAACTTCGACATTGAGACCGTCATGGCGGCAAAACCAGACTACATACTGGTGAGCGCAAGCAAATACGGAGGGTTTGAGTCGCTCAAGAAATGTGGAATACCACTTGTGCCGCACCACGGCTACAAGGAAACCAATCCGCTCGGACAGGCAGAATGGATAAAACTCATTGGACTGCTCACCGGCGAAACACGACGCGCCAATGCGGTGTTCAGTGACATTGAGAACAAATATATCACGCTGAAACAGGAGGTGGAGAACAAATACAACACCAAGAAGAAACAACCCACTGTGATCAGCGGCAGACAGTTGCGCGACGGATGGTATATCGTTGGCGGCAAGAGCTATATGGCGCAGATATTCAAGGATGCCGGAGCCGACTACATAATGAAAGACAACAAGGAGTCGGGCGGTGTTACACTCGACTTTGAAACGGTATACGCCAAAGGCATTCACGCCGACTTCTGGCAGACCGACGGTATGTCGGACGGCAATTACTCACTGAAAGACCTTGCCGCAGAGGACAGCCGATATGCCACATTCGACGCATACAAGAACAAGAAAGTAATCTTCTGCGACCTCAGCCAGACGCCTTACAGGGAACTCGCTGGTGTGCAGCCGCACTTCCTTCTCGCTGATTTCGTGAAGGCGTTCCATCCGGAATTACTTCCGCACTACACTCCGAAATATTACCAGATTATAGAATAACAATATGAACAGATATTTATTGCTGCCATTGGCAGTGGCCATGCCAGCCTTGGCAATCGCACAGAAAGACATCACACGTGAGGCAACGCTCAACCCAGTGACCATCACCGGAACCGGAACATACCACAAGGCGGAGAACTCTCCTGTGGAAGTGAAGGTGATATCGGCAAAGGACTTGAAAACAGCCAACGTGACAAACCTTCAGGAGGCTCTGACAAAGCTCACCACCAACATCACCACGCACACCAACGGCATGGGAACTTTTGTCAACTACAACGGCGTGAGCGACGACTACTTGCTGATATTGGAGAACGGCAAGCGAGTGTCGGGCGACGACCGATGGAACAGAATAAGTATCGACAACATCAAGCGAATCGAAATACTCTCGGGAGCAGCCAGTGCTCTGTATGGCAGCGACGCCATAGCGGGAGTGATAAACATCATCACCGACGACAGCAACAGCAGTCTTGAGGCTACGTCCACAACCAAGATGATGAGCAAAGGACGGTTTGACCAGGACATAAACGTGGACGTAAACAAGGGCAAATTCTCAAGTCACACAAGTTTCAACCACCGACAGGCTGACAACTGGCAGGTGAGCAAATATCAGGAGTTCGCCGAGGGAGACAAGTCGGTGCTCAAACTCACTGGCAGACCGATGTCGCAGGCTTTCCACTCAAACAACATTAGTGAAAAGCTCGAATGGAGATTTAACGACACGTTTGACGCTTATCTGAAAGGCAACTTCTACGACTACGAAACGGGGCGCGACCGCAACGCCACGTATTTCACGCAGAAGGCCACGACCGACAAAACAACGGGCGAAAAGACTTATACCTATACATCAAAGCAGGCATACACCTACGACATTCACCACATATCTTATAATATAGGAGCCGGAGCGAGATGGGTGCCTAACAGAAACACACACATTTACCTTGACGTTTACACCGACAACTTCAAGTCGAAGTATGACTATTGGCAGACGGCAACTGCTGAGGGATACGACGAAACGAGGAAGAATACGGTGTATTTCAACGAGACACTGAAAGGAATATTTAGGCTGAACGACTGGAACAAGCTCTCTGCCGGATTGGAATTTGAACAGGAAAGTCTGGAAAGTGCATCGGACAATATCGACAAGGAGAAGACCTACACGCACAACGTGTTTGCCCAAGACGAGATAAGGATTGTGAAGGGACTTGAAGCCGTGGTCGGACTGCGATACACAAACAACAAGAACTTTGGAAACAACATAACGCCAAATGTTGCGTTATTCTATCATATAGCAGGCTTCAGGGCAAGGGCAAGCTATGCCGAAGGCTACCGCACCCCTACCCTTTCGCAGCTCTATGCAACCGACCAGGCTAAGACTTCGTCGCGCTACACCATCAACAACACTGCGCTGAAAGCGGAGAAGAGCCGGTTTTGGAACGCAAACCTGGAATATTCCAACAAGTGGATGAGCGTAAGCGTGAGCGGATTCATAAACAAAATCCGCAACATGATAAACTACCGCACGCTGACTACGGAGGAGATAAACGCAAGCGAAGCACTCACCGCGCTGTACAATGAGGGTTGGACCACAATCAGACAGCGCGACAACATAGACCGCGCCACCATAAAAGGAGTGTCGGCAAACCTGAAATTCCTGCTCCCATACGGCTTTACGCTTGCCGGCGGATATACATTCAGCGACTCCAAAGCCGAGACACAGGCTCTCAACAAGAAGACTCAGGAGTATACAACGACCGAAACTCCTGTGGACAAGAGCGTGAAGAATGTGGCTAACGTGAACGCTTCGTGGGCGCACAGTTGGGGCAACTACCGACTTAACGTGAACATAAACGGACACATTCAGGGCAGAAGGTATTCAAGTACATACGGATATGCCCCGGAATATCAGCAGTGGGACATAATGACGAAGCACACTTTCAGTTTGAAGCAGGTGCTGGTGGAGCCGGGTATCGGTATCGACAACGTGTTCAACAAGCGTGACACGTCATACTGGAACTCCAACTTCTCTACTGTAAATCCCGGACGTTCCATCTACGTGAGCCTTACACTGAAGTTCAAAGACTAACGATATGAGGATATATGTTGCGGGCATCGGTCCCGGTTCTTTCGAAGATATCACGCCAGCTGTGCTGAACGCAATGAAAGCCAGCGACGTGATTATCGGCTATAAATACTATTTCCAGTTTGTCAGACAGCACCTCAACGACAATACGGAATGTGTTGACACCGGTATGAAGAAAGAACGGCAAAGGGCTGAACTCGCGTTTGAATATGCCGAGAAAGGCAAGACCGTGTGCGTCATATCCAGTGGCGACGCCGGCATATACGGTATGGCTCCGCTCATCTACGAGATGAAGCGCGAAAGACATTCCGACGTGGAAATCATCTCTCTGCCCGGCATCAGTGCGTTTCAAAAGGCGGCTTCTCTGCTTGGCGCACCCACTGGTCACGACTTCTGCGTAATCTCCATGAGCGACCTTATGACACCGTGGCAGGTGATAGAGAAGCGCATAAAGGCCGCCGCCGAGGCCGATTTCGTCACCGCAATATATAATCCTAAAAGCAACGGCAGATACTGGCAACTGCACAGGTTGAAGGAGATATTCATGCAGGAGAGGAAGCCTGACAACATCGTGGGATATGTGCGGCAGGCCGGACGCGACGAGCAGACCGTCACAGTCACCACGCTAAAGGACTTCAATCCCGAGGATGTGGATATGTTTACTGTGGTTATCATCGGCAACAGTCAGTCGTATAACTGGAACGGCCACTTCATCACACCGCGCGGATATTACAGAAACGACCCATTGGACGGCAGCGTAAACGTTGGACAAAGCATAATGATACGGTCGTTTCTCACGATAAAGAGTGAACTCGACAATCCCGATATTCCTTTGTGGAAACTGTGGCCGATGCTGCACGCCATACACACCACGGCGGATTTCGATATGGAAAAACGCCTGTGGATGGACGATGAGGCTACGGCTACACTATATAAAAAGGTGAAAGACGGCACGATAAAGACCATTGTGACCGATGTGTCGATGGTGGCGTCGGGCATCCGCAAGGGTGCTCTCCAGCGCTTGGGCATAGAGACCGTGTGCTACATCAACGACCCGAGAAGTGCAGAGATGGCAAAGGAGCAGAACATCACCCGCGCACAGGCAGGTATGCGGCTCGCCGCAAAGGAGCATCCCGACGCCCTTTATGCCTTTGGCAACGCCCCAACGGCACTGCTCGAACTATGCACACTGATACGCAAGAACGCCTGTAGCCCAGCCGGAATCATCGGTGCGCCCGTGGGATTTGTGCATGTGGAGGAAAGCAAGCACGCCGCAAAGACGATGGCCGGCATTCCCAAGATAATCATAGAAGGCAGAAAGGGAGGCAGCAATCTTGCCGCTACACTGGTGAACAGCATACTGACATACGACGATGCGGAACAACTAAGACCGGGAAGAGATGTATAAATGCACCGTCATTGGACTGTCTGACAGTCACCGCCTGTGGATGCCGCAAGACGTGAGGGATGCCATTGCCCGAGGCAAAGTGTTCTCTGGCGGCAAGCGGCACCACGAGATAGTGAAGGACTTGTTGCCTGCCGGAGCTGTATGGATAGACATTACGGTGCCGCTTGACCTTGTTTTCAAGCGTTATGAAGACTTCGGCGAAATCATTATTTTCGCCTCTGGCGACCCCTTGTTTTATGGCTTTGCCAACACCATAAAGCGGAAGTTGCCCGACGTGCAGATGACTGTTTACCCCTCTTTTAATTCATTGCAACTGCTTGCCCACAGGCTTACGATGCCTTACCACGACATGCGGATGGTGTCGCTCACGGGGCGGCCTTGGCAGAAGTTTGACGAAGCCTTGATAAACGGTGAGGAACTGATTGGATGCCTCACCGACCGCAACAAGACGCCAAACGCCATTTGGGAAAGGATGCAAGCATACGGCTATAATAATTATATAATGTATGTGGGCGAGAACCTCGGCAACGAGGAGAAAGAGCGCGTTAGCGAGTTTTCCGTCGGCACCACATACGACAATCCCAACTGCATTATCCTCAAGAAGCAAACCGGCATGCACCGCGCTTTCGGTATTCCCGACGAAGAGTTCCACCTTCTTAACGGCAGAAAAAGGATGATTACAAAGATGCCGATAAGGCTTGCGTCGATTGCCGCGCTCAATCTCTCGGGGAAACATTCGCTTTGGGACATCGGCTTTTGCACTGGTAGCATCAGTATAGAAGCTAAGCTCGCCTTTCCCCACCTGCACGTTACGGCATTTGAAATACGCGAAGAGGGACGCGAACTGATGGAACTCAACTCACGGAAGTTTCACGCTCCGGGCATTGACTACATCATTGGCGACTTCTGCGCCATTGACACCGGCGGTCTCGACTTGCCCGACGCCGTGTTCATTGGCGGTTACGGCGGCAAGATGGAGCAGATGCTCGCAAAGGTAAAGGCGGTGTTAAGGAGCGGCGGTTGCATAGTGTTCAACTCCGTAAGCGAGGAGAGCAGGCAAACATTCATCGAAACGACAACCCGAATGGGAATGAAAGCGGAGATTCTGCACACCATGAAGGTTGACGAAAACAATCCCATCACGATAATAAGGGCTATATGATAACATACGAAACGATAAACGAGGCAGGAAAAAGGCTCGCCGACAGAATAAAGAAGGAAGAACCGAAGTTCGACGGAGAGGCAATCGTTTTCATCGGAGCAATGGGCATCTGTGTGAGAAAGATACTCCCTATGGTGTCTGACAAGCACACCGATCCAGCTGTGATTTGCATCGACACTACGGGCAAATACGTCATTCCCGTGCTGAGCGGCCACATCGGCGGTGCCAACGAACTGGCTCGCGACATAGCGCGCGTCATTGGGGCGCAGGAGATAATCACAACCCAAAGCGACAACAGCGACCTGTGGCCTCTCGACACACTGCCCAAACGTTTCGGATGGCGAACTGGGGAAATGACAAGGGCGGAGTCGAACCGTGCGATAGCCACATTTGTGAACAAGAAGCCCACTGCCCTCGTTGTGGAATGTGAGGACGAGGGAACGAAATACCTTGAAGACACCAAGCCGGAGCACGTCACACTGTTCCACAGCTTTTCGGAATACCTTTCATACACCCAGGGCGACAACAAGTTTGAACTGCTGATTGTCGTTTCTCCTTATTATAGAAATGTACAGGGCACCGTTTGTATGCGCTTCTTCCCGCAGTGCCTCTGCTTGGGAGTGGGATGCCAAAAGGCCACGCCGACAATTGCCGCAGAAGCGATAGCCAAAGAAATCACACGTCTCGGCTTCGCCTTGGAGAGCGTGCGCTCAATAGGGAGCATAGAGCTGAAGAAAGACGAGGCCATGCTCAAGAGGTTGAACGACATCATGCCGTGGGCTAAGCTCGACATACACGAGGCCGAGATGCTTGCAGCGGTGGATGTGCCCAATCCTTCGGCAAAGGTGTTTGAGGTGACGGGCTGCTACGGAGTGGCTGAATCGTCGGCTTTGGCCTCGGGCGAGGAAAGTCTGCTGGTGGTGGAGAAACAGAAGGGACACGTTACCGTGGGCGACCGTGACTACCACTACACGTGGGCTTTGGCGCAAGACAATGCTGCCAACAAAGGCAAGGGCCACATCGAGATTGTCGGTGCAGGCCCGGGCGACCCCGACTTGATAAGCGTTAGGGGAAGAAGGTTCCTCGAAAAGGCCGACTTGATACTCTATGCCGGAAGTCTCGTGCCGAGAGAACTCACGTTCTGCGCCAAGCGTGGAGCCACGGTGCGCTCGTCTGCCGGGATGGACTTGGAGGAACAGTTTGCACTGATGAAGGAGTTTTACGACAAGGGCAAACTCGTGGTTCGTCTGCACACCGGCGACCCCTGCATCTACGGAGCCATACAGGAGCAGATGGCGTTTTTCGACCGATACGGCATGGACTACCACATAACGCCGGGCATCAGCAGTTTCCTTGCCGCGGCGGCAGAACTGCGAAGCCAATTCACCATTCCCGAGAAGTGCCAGACCATAATACTCACTCGCGGCGAGGGCCGAACGCCTATGCCCGACAAGGAGAAGCTGCACCTCTTGGCGCAGCACCAGTCCACGATGTGCATATTCCTAAGCGCCAACATCGTTGACGAGGTGACCAAGGAACTTCTCGAAGGCGGCTATCCGCCCGAGACTCCCGTTGCCGCTTGCTACAAACTCACTTGGAAGGAGCAGCGCATATACCGCGGCCAGCTGAAAGACCTGGCCAAGATACTCAAGGAAAACAACCTGACGCTGACCACCATGATTGTGGTTGGCGAAGCGATAGACAACCGGCAGGGACTGAGCAAACTCTACGACGGCCACTTCTCGCACATATTCAGAAAGGCAAGCAAATAGCGCGATGATACTGATATTTGGCGGAACGACCGAGGGACGGATTGCCGTTGGCGTGTGCGAGGAGGCCGGAAAGAGATACTTCTACTCCACCAAAGGCACCCACCAGCACGTGGAGACACACAACGGAGTGCGCCTCACGGGTGCCATGTCGGCCGAGGATATAAACGCCTTTTGCGTGGCCAACGGCGTAAGGTGCATCGTCAACGCCGCTCATCCGTTTGCCGAAAACCTTCACAAGGCGATAAGCCAAACCCGCTTGCCAGTAATCCGCGTGCAAAGGGAGTTTGCCCAACCTATCGACGGCGTCACCTATTGCGCTGACTATGCCGATGCTATAAATAAAATGGCGGCGGCAAACATAACGCATCTGCTTGCGCTCAGCGGCGTAAACACCATAGCAAAGCTTGCTGACTACTGGCAACATCACCAAACCACCTTTCGTATATTGAACAATGAGGAAAGCCGCAAGCAGTGCGCTGCCGACGGTTTCCCCATTGGCAATGTCATATTCTATAACGACGCCAACAATCTGCCCACCAAGGACGATGAGCGAGAAACGATGATCCACCTGGGTTGCGACGCCATTCTCACCAAGGAGAGCGGCGCGTCCGGCGGATTTGAGGCCAAGGTGTATGCCGCATTGGAGCTTGGCATCAAGGTGTTTGTCGTTAAGCGGCCCGCATTGCCCGCAGATTGGACCATTGTCACCGGCAGCTACGGACTGCGAAGGGCTATCGAACGCCTTGTGCCTGACTTCTTCGACCTGAAGACCGGCCTCACCACTGGCGCTTGTGCCACTGCGGCCACCAAAGCCGCACTGCAATCGCTGCTGTTTGACGACGATTCTGAGGAAGTGCGCTTTGCCTTGCCCGACGGCGAAGTCCTCACCATACCCGTGGAGCACAAGGAGCGAGGCGTGGCTTGCGTGACCAAAGACCAGAGCGACGACCCCGACGTGACCAAGGGTTGCAGGATAACGGCGCGCGTTTCGCTGCACACGAATACCGACAACAGCAATCGGGAACCGCATGTGAGGTTTCTGCAAGGCCAAGGCGTTGGTACGGTGACGCTGCCCGGACTGGGCATCCCCATAGGTGAACCTGCTGTGAACCCTACTCCGCGGCGGATGATAGAGAGCGAGATTAGTGCCTTGACCAACTGCGACTGCGACGTGACGATAAGCGTGGAAAACGGTGAGGAACTGGCCAAGAAAACGTTCAACCCCAAGGTGGGTGTTGTAGGCGGCATCAGCATACTCGGCACATCGGGCATCGTGCGGCCACTGTCCAACGAGGCGTTCATCAGCAGCATCCGCAGAGAACTTGAGGTGGCGTGGGCCATAGGCAAACGTGAGATTGGCCTGGTGGCTGGAATGAAGAGCGAAAGGACGCTTAGGGAGAAGCGGGACATACGCTGCGTGCACTACGGCAACTTCATAGGCGAGGCGCTCAAAGCCGCCCACGAGATAGGTTTCAGAAAGGCAGTGCTGGCCATAATGATTGGTAAGGCAGTGAAGCTGGCCGACGGCAACCTCGACACCCACTCGCACAAAGTGACCATGAACAAGGACTTCCTGAAGCTTGTGGCCCGGAGCCTCAACATCCCCACTGAGCCCATCGACGGCATCACGATGGCGAGGGAACTGTGGGACATAATGCCTAAAGACTTTTTCTGTAAGATAACATCGCTCTGCCGGGAACACTGCATGACGGTATTCCCCGACGGCGAAATAGACATCCAACTGATATGCGACACACCACGACAATGATACTGCTCCTTGTGAGCATACTGGCGCTTGCCGTGCTGAACCTCACCGTGGGTTCGGTAAACATTCCGGCAAGCGCAGTGTTCCAGATTCTCAATCCCTTTGCCGACGGTTTGGGCAAAGGCGACCTCAGCGACATTTGGACCAACATAGTGATGCAGACACGTCTGCCGCAAACGCTCACTGCCATGGCCTGTGGTGCGGGCCTTTCGGTGGCGGGACTGGAGATGCAAACCGTGTTTCGCAATCCGCTCGCCGGGCCGTCGGTGCTCGGCATTTCCAGTGCGGCGAGCCTGGGCGTGGCGTTTGTGGTGCTCCTCAGCGGAGCTGTTTGGGGCGGCTCACTCATCCGACTGGGCATCATCGGCAACACCGCCGTCACGCTGGCTGCCATCTGCGGCGCCATGCTCGTGATGGGCATCATCGTATTCCTTTCGCAACGTGTTGACGGCAATGTCACACTGCTCATCACCGGTGTGCTGATAGGCTATATAGCCACGGCCATCATCGGTGTGCTCAAGTATTTTTCGAGCGAAGAGGACATAAGGGCATACGTGATATGGGGACTCGGCTCGTTCTCCAGGGTCACCGGCGGCCAGGTATATGTGTTCGTCGGACTCACGGCTGTGCTCCTGCCCGTCACCATGCTGTTGGCCAAACCGCTCAACCTGCTGCTGCTCGGCGAGCGATACGCCCAAAACCTCGGTCTCGACGTGAAGCGCGCCCGTATGCTCACAATCACGTCGGCCGGCATTCTCACCGCCATCGTCACCGCCTATTGCGGCCCGATAATGTTTCTCGGACTTGCCGTGCCGCACATCTGCCGCGGACTCTTCAACACCAACAACCACTGGACGCTGCTGCCTGCCACAATGCTCTGCGGCGCAGCCTTGGCCTTGCTCTGCAATCTCATTGCCCGTATGCCAGGGTTCGAGGGTGCGCTGCCCATCAACTCCGTGACGTCGCTCATCGGTGCGCCCATTGCCCTGTCCATACTTCTCAAACGCAAAAGAGGCCTATGAAATCGTTTCTCATTGGAGCCGCCACGTCCAACAGCGGCAAAACCACCTTTACCATGGGCTTGCTCCGTGCGCTGGCCAACCGCAAGCTCAGCGTACAGCCGTTCAAGTGCGGGCCCGACTACATCGACACGATGTTCCATCGGTTGGCGTCGGGCAGGGAGAGCATCAATCTCGACACATTCATGGCGTCGGAAAATCATGCGAAGGAGATTTTCCTCAGATATGGCACTGGCGCTGACGTGTCGGTGGTGGAAGGCGTGATGGGACTCTTCGACGGTTTCGACAAGAGCCGTGGCAGCAGTGCCGAGATGGCCATGTTGCTCAACATACCCGTCGTTTTGGTGGTCAACGCCAAGTCGATGGCCTACAGTGTGGCGCCGCTGATATACGGTTTTGCCCACTTCGACCAGCGTTTGAACGTCGGTGGAGTGGTGTTCAACAACGTTGCGTCGGCCAACCACTTCAGTTTTCTCCGTGAGGCGTGCGCCGATGCCGGTGTGGAGTGCTTGGGCTATGTGGCGAGAAACGCTGAGCTGAGCATCCCTGGCCGCCACTTGGGTCTGACCGTTGGCGACCGGGAGGAAATGGAGAGAACCATCAACATAGCGGCGGCAGAGGTGGAGAAGAATGTGGATATAGACAAAATACTTGCGCTATGAAAATACTTGTGGCCCACGACGAGGCATTCAATTTCATATACAAAGCCAACATAGATGCGCTCCGCACATTGGGCGACGTCAGTTTTTTCTCGCCTCTTCGCGACACTGAGCTGCCCCAGTGCGACCTCCTTTATCTGCCCGGTGGCTATCCCGAACTCCATTTGGAGGCGATAGCGGCCAACCGCACCATGGCTGAAAGCATACGCGACTATGCCGAAAACGGCGGCAAGCTGTTTGCCGAATGTGGCGGCTTCATGTATCTCTGCAACGACATCGACGGCACTCCCATGTGCGGCGTGCTTCCGTTCAAGGCCACAATGGCCAACGCGCGGCTCCATCTGGGCTATCGGCAGATGGCGTGGGGCTGCGAAAAGCGCACTCTGCGCGGCCACGAGTTTCATTATTCCGACGTAATCGATGCTCCGCACGACGACATCCAAAAGCTCTGCAATCAATACTCGGCGAAAGGCAAGAAGACGGAGACGGCCATATATCTCTACAAGAACGTCATAGCCGGCTACACGCATTGGTATTGGGCAGAACACGGCTTCCCGTTCTTGTAGAGAAGCGCCCCAAATAAGGCTACGTAACTGTTCAGTAATCCTTGCGACATGAATAGTTACAAATGGTGGTATTTATTCAGCATTCTTGCGCCCTGAATAGTTACAAGCTCACCCTGTTTGTTAAATCCACTGAAACACTTTTACAATCGTGCGCCCAAAACTCGCATGAAATCCACCGTGCGTGTCTTTGTCTGCAAATACGCGAGTTTTGCGTGTGCAACGTTAACGGGTTGTATATGTGCTTGTTGCGGTAAAAGAACGGCTATTGTGCAACGTAAACAGCATGTTTAAGAGGAAGAAACGACCTGTTTTTGGGTAGAAAAGCACACATTTACGGGTCGTAAACATGCCATTTGCGACTCGTAAATGGCCGAGTTACGAAAATAAGTGCCATAGTTACGATCGTAAAGTGCCGCTTTACGACTCGTAAACGCCATATCTACGTC
>CAVKVO010000028.1:0-15744 GCA_963659575.1 Prevotella sp. CAG:1031 | reverse complement strand
TTCAACTGACGAATTACCAACAAGACATAAAACAAACAAATAGTTATGGCAACAATTCCAGAGTTCAAGTATTCACCCATGTTCCAGACGGGCAAGGATGAAACAGAGTATCGCTTGCTGACAAAAGAGGGTGTCAGCACAGGCGAATTTGAAGGAAAGACAATCCTGAAGGTGTCCAAAGAGGCACTCACACTGCTCGCTCAGCAGGCTTTCCACGACGTTGAGTTCATGCTCCGCAGGGAACACAACCTGCAGGTGGCAAAGATACTCACCGACCCGGAGGCTTCGGAAAACGACAAGTACGTGGCTCTGCAGTTTCTGCGCAACGCCGAGACGGCCGCAAAGGGCATCCTGCCTTTCTGCCAGGACACCGGTACGGCCATAATCCACGGCGAAAAGGGTCAGCGCGTGTGGACTGACTTTGAGGACGAGGAGGCTTTGAGTCGCGGTGTGTACAACACATTCACTCAGGACAACCTGCGCTACTCGCAAAACGCTCCGCTCAACATGTACGACGAGGTGAACACACGTTGCAACCTGCCGGCACAGATAGACATCGAGGCCACTGAGGGCGACGAATACCGCTTCGTGATGGTGGCAAAAGGTGGCGGTTCGGCCAACAAGACATATTTTTATCCTATGACCAAGGCCACGATTCAGAACGAAGGCACACTGCTGCCGTTCCTCGTGGAGAAGATGAAGAGCCTCGGCACAGCCGCTTGTCCTCCTTATCACATCGCTTTCGTCATCGGCGGAACGAGTGCAGAGAAGAACCTGCTCACCGTTAAGCTCGCTTCAATCAAGTATTACGATAACCTGCCCACCACTGGCGACGAGACCGGTCGTGCTTTCCGCGACACCGACCTCGAAGCAAAACTGCTCGAAGAGGCTCACCGCATTGGTCTTGGAGCACAGTTCGGAGGTAAATACCTGGCTCACGACATCCGCGTGATTCGTCTGCCGCGCCACGGCGCAAGCTGCCCCATCGGTATGGGAGTGAGCTGTTCGGCTGACCGCAACATCAAGGCGAAGATAACCAAGGACGGTATCTGGCTGGAAAAGATGGACTCGAACCCCACAGAACTCATCCCCGAGGAACTGCGCAAGCCGGGCGAGGGCACCAAGGGCATTGAGATTGACCTCGACAAGGGCATCGACGCAGTGCGCAAGGAACTGGCAAAGTATCCTGTGAGCACCCGCGTGAACCTGAAAGGTACCATCATCGTGGCCCGCGACATTGCCCACGCCAAGCTCAAGGCTCGTCTCGACGCTGGCGAGGAGATGCCCGACTACTTCAAGAACCACCCGATTCTCTATGCCGGACCGGCCAAGACTCCCGAGGGATATCCATGCGGATCGATGGGTCCGACCACAGCCAACCGTATGGACCCGTATGTTGACGAGTTCCAGGACCACGGCGCAAGTCTCGTGATGATTGCCAAGGGCAACCGCGGACAGGTGGTGACCGACGCTTGCAAGAAGCACGGCGGTTTCTATCTCGGCACCATCGGCGGCGTGGCAGCAGTGCTCTCGCAGAGCAGCATCAAGAGCATCGAGTGCGTGGAATATCCCGAACTGGGCATGGAGGCCATCTGGAAGATTCGTGTGGAAGACTTCCCTGCATTCATCCTCGTGGACGACAAGGGCAACGACTTCTTCCAGCAACTCAAACCGTGGTGTCCCACTTGCGGAATGAAGTAATCCTGAATACTACAAGTGCAATCAATCATAGCCCAGGGCAATGCTCTGGGCTTTTTTGGTAAACCCGGAAACTATGGCCATACGAGACAAAACGAAAGTCACCTAAATTCGTTTTTTCATGACCACAGGCCGCGGACATTTTTTCAACCGTCACTAAAACATTATCTATGCCCAAAGGAAATTCAGCTGTTCCGTGTGATTCCTGATTTTCTCATGGTTTTTCTTGTCTACACCAATGTCCTCAAAATATAGGTTAAAAAAAATTCCATCCAACTCTTTCGTGTATGCACCGATACTGTTTCCACCTGATTTTAATGTGGAAACAATGCTTATAACCAAAGCGTCAACTTTGTGTTTCACATCATCGCACGGAACGACAAAGGGAATTTTCTTGATATAGTTGGCGGAATTGTTTGTTGAGGGATTGATTGCATTTATCAGTTCCGTACAAACAGACGAGTTGAAGAAGCCCAATAGGTAATACACCCAAGTTTCATCCTTGGGGAACACTCCGACTATCGACTGGTCAAACAGTCTATGGTCAATTAGTGCGCCTGTAAGTTTTGACGACCGTATCATTGGGATTCCTATTCCGTTTTTGAAATAGAAATCCGAGTTTTGGAATCTACATTTTTTGCTTTGTCTATATTCCGAAATCGCTTGGACAGACCAATCCATAAACCAATTGTTGGGTTTGACATACTCAATGTTTCCACCCTTTACTATCGGCACAAGGCAACTTGACTCTGATATTCCGTTGTTTTTTTCCTGTTGTGACAACGGTGTCGTCCGAACACTCTCATTGTTTGCGCAGACATACCTTTTGGAGTTTTTTATTCCATTATTAATCGGATGAAGATATTTTTTGTCGTTTCCCGAATAAAAGCCGGTAACACAACTTGCGACATCGCCAATTCTCTTAATATTTCTGTCATTTATCAACTCTGCGACCTTATCCGTTGAATTGAACATGAAGGCAGAGCCAACCCCTTCAAGAACAGATTTTTGAGATACGACTTTCTTCACGCCGCAATTTCTCTGTTCCAGTTCCTCAACAGTCTTAAAGTTTGTCCTGACTGTTATCTTGTTATTCAGATTTTGGGAAACATCTGAACTTTTCTCCAATGTAATGATGCAAAGATTTGCATAACCAAAATTGACACCCGGGAAAAACGAAGAAGGAAACAGAGCCAACTCCTTAATTTTAGTATTGACAAGCAAATATTTACGAATGGACAAATGTCTGTGGAGAGAAAGGAATGTATCTGGCACTATGAAGCATAGTTCCCCATTTTCCTTCAAACAACGAGTGCAAGCATAAAGGAAAAGGGTGTAGCTCTCCTTTGTATATAAAGCAGAGTACAATTTGTTGAGAAGTTCTTTTTTCTGTTTGTCGTTTCTTGCGCCATAAGGAGGATTGCCAATTATCTTGTCATATTTTGTTGAACAATCCAAAATTGATTCGTCAAGCAATGTGTCTGTCTCCTTAATTGAAATGCAACTCTTCAAGCCATACTTGCTTTTCAAGCCTGCCACTGCTGATGGATTAAGTTCAAAGACATTGATTCGCACATCTGGGGCACACTCCAGTATTTTATCTACGAATACGCCATCTCCGCCACATGGCTCCAAGATGTTGTCATGCGACTTGAAATGCAGCATTCCGGTCATATAATTGAGTATCGGATTCGATTTCGTATAATATGCCTGATATGTCAACGCTGTGTTCATTTCTCACCAAATAAGATAATTTTGAAGTTCGTTGTGCGCAATGGTTTCTCTCATCCGGGGCGCAAAATCATTCATCCAGTCTATATTGCATTCTATCCAATGGTGAATATCAAAACCTGTGAAATGGCGTATCTTGGAATATGTGTCAGAGCCGCATGAAGTCTCCCATACTCCTGAATTTTGGAGTGTGGTCAAATAGTGGTTGTTCTCTGTAGAACGGACAAATATCAAACATTTGTAACTTTCTTCCTCAATATTCTGATAAATGCTTCCGACGAGAAGCAGTCTGTTTGTGTTGCCTTTCTCGTTTGACCCGAATCCGCTTTTAAAATCCACGATATACTTGGTCTTTCCGTCAGTAAAATGCAAGTCACATTCCAATTGAATTTCACCCGACGTGACAAGTCCCCACACTTTGTCATAATAGCGTTTTAGCTGCGTTTTTTCGTCTGCACTGATGGTCAGTCCATCTATATAGGTCGTTATTTCCGTTGTGAGGTTTGACTTTACTTCGGAAAACAAAGGAGGAATAAAAGAAGTGATTCTTGTTGCCGGATACCTAAAACAAAGTTTGCAGAAAGGTTCCCATAACTCACCAACCCGTCGGGAAAACGCCATATAGTCATATTCCCAAACCGAATTACGCGATTCCAACATGACAACATCATTGGCATAAGTCACCATCAGCACGCACTCAAGTATCTCGCGGTTTGTCCAATGTTGTGCTCTTGCCGTTTCTTCAACGATTGACAACAAGTTTTCCTTGCTCTTGACAATTGCCTTGTTCAGAGCTGACGCCTTTTTCTTATGGTCGGTGATGGAATACTGAAGTGCTAGCTCACTCATTATTTCATTGGCGCGACTTCTGAAATATGCCAAAAGTCCGGCCTTGTTGCTTCGCAAATTTATATCTATATCCATGTATGGGCAAAACTGATTCTTTGTTGTTTCCGCTTAAATTTGTCACAAATATAGACATTTCAAGCGAGTCGCGCAAATCTTTTACGGCATGAAAGCCACAAAAGGAACGCACAAAACCAACAGACACGAGCATTTCGCATAAAATTCCACCGGAGCAGACCTTATCATATATAGCGCAAGGACTGTTAATCTGCGACTATTACACCCTATTATATTATATAGGAAGCCAAAAACAGATGTAAAGTCTTTGGTTTTCCTCTCGTTTGCACTAACTTTGCATACCACATAACACACGAAACATACCTAAAAACAACGATGAAAAGACTACTATCTACTATCGCACTTTGCGGAACGACGGCTCTTGCAGCCTTTGCCCAAGTGCCCGACCCCGTAGAGGACGTAAACAAAGTGGTGGACAACACACCCGACAGTATAGCGAAAGCTCTGATGGCTCGCCCTGTGCCGGGTTCAAGTCGCAAGGGAAACAACCCGGTGCTGTTTCTCATTGGCAACTCCACCATGCGCAACGGTACGCTCGGCAACGGCAACAACGGCCAGTGGGGATGGGGATTTTTTGAGCATAAATATTTCAACGAAGACAAAATCACCGTAGAAAACCAGGCTCTCGGAGGCATGAGCAGCCGCACGTTCTACACCAAACTGTGGCCGGACGTGCGCAAGGCACTCAAACCGGGCGACTGGGTGATTGTGTCGATAGGTCACAACGACAACGGTCCGTATGACAGCGGCCGCGCACGTGCCACCATACCAGGTGCTGGACACGACTCAATCAACGTGACCATAAAGGAAACGGGCGAGAAGGAAACCGTGTATACCTACGGCGGATATATGCGCAAGTATATCGAAGACATCAGAAAGGCTGGAGCCAACCCAATACTCATGTCGCTCACACCGCGCGACGCCTATGGCGACGACGGCAAGATTGTGCGCAAGCCTCACAGCAAATGGCTCGAAGAGGTGAGCAAGGAGATGGGTGTGCCATACATTGACCTCAACGAAATATCGGGAAGCAAGCTTGACAAGTTCGGCAAGTGGAAGGAGAGCTACCACTTCTACAAGGACCACATACACACAAGCAAGTTCGGAGCAGAACTCAACGCACGCTCTGCAGCTGAAGGACTGGCCGAAAGCACCGACCCGAAGTTGGCTCCGCTGCAGGCCATGATGAAGGACATGACCTTGCCCACGGTGAGTGTGAACCGCGAAAAGGGCAAACCGGTGGTGTTCATCACTGGCGACTCTACCGTGAAGAACGAGGACAAGGACGAAAACGGCATGTGGGGTTGGGGCTCGCAAGCCTACACGGTGTTCAACGAAAAGAAAATCACTTGCGCCAACTGCGCCAAGGCCGGTCGCTCCACACGTTCGTATCTCAACGAAGGACGTTGGGACCAGGTGTACAACTCGCTGCAACCGGGCGACTATGTGCTCATCCAGTTTGGTCACAACGACATCGGTCCTGTGGACGACAAGAAGATGCGCGGCACCATACCCGGCACGTCTGACTCCACACACGTATATAAGATGAAGGAATCGGGTCGCTACGAACTGGTGTATACCTTCGGTTGGTATCTCAAGAAGTTCATCCAGGACGTGAAGGAAAAGGGTGCCACACCAATACTCGTGTCGCTCACGCCTCGCAACGAATGGAAGGACGGCAAGATAGAGCGCCGCAACGACACCTACGGCAAGTGGTATCGTGAAGTGGCTGAAGCAACAGGCACCACATTCGTGGACTTGCACAACACTACAGCCGACTATCTCGACAAGAAGTGCGGCAGCAAGGAGAAGGCCAACCAATATT
Organism: Prevotella sp. CAG:1031; assembly: GCA_963659575.1. Taxonomy (GTDB): domain Bacteria; phylum Bacteroidota; class Bacteroidia; order Bacteroidales; family Bacteroidaceae; genus Prevotella. The sequence goes on along the minus strand of CAVKVO010000028.1, from coordinate 9,566 downwards.
ACAATCGTGACCACACTCACACCTCGCTGCTCGGAGCACGCACCAACGCCAAGTGTTTTGCCAAGGCTCTGAAGAAGACAAAGAGTCCGCTGGCAAAATACCTTAAATAAGTGAAGAACGAAGAGTGAAGAGTGAAGAATCAATGTGCAGGGAGGCTGTAGGGAAAGCCAATTCATGTGCAGGGAGGCAGTAGGAGGTGCGGCGCCCTCGCCGCATCATTCGTGCTCATATAGCATATAAACCAACCCCACTATTTACACGGCAGAATGATAGACAGAGCCACCGTTGACCGAATAATGGACGCAGCCGACATCGTTGATGTCGTCTCCGACTTTGTCAGTCTCCGTAAGGCCGGAGTCAACTACAAGGGACTTTGTCCGTTTCACGACGACAAGACCCCTTCGTTTGTAGTGTCGCCGGCCAAGGGACTCTGCCACTGCTTCGCCTGCGGCAAGGGCGGCAACGCGGTGAAGTTTATCATGGAGCACGAACAGATGACCTATCCGGAGGCTCTGAAGTGGCTCGCCAAGAAATATAACATCGAGATTAAGGAGCGCGAACTCTCCGACGACGAGAAGCGTGAGGCAAGCGAACGGGAGAGTATGTTCATCGTCAACGAATGGGCGAAGGACTACTTCCGCGACATACTGCGCAACAATCCCGACGGTCAGGCCATAGGTTTGCAGTATTTCCGCAGTCGCGGTTTTCGTGACGACATAATAAACAAGTTTCAGTTGGGCTATGCCCTACCCGACCGGAAAAGTCTTTCCGCGGCGGCACTGAGCCAAGGCTACAAGGAGGAGTTTCTCATCAAGACCGGCCTGTGCTACAAGAAAGACAACGGCGAACTGGTTGACCGCTATGCCGGCAGGGTTATCTTTCCGTGGTTTAGCGTCAGCGGACAGGTGAACGCCTTCGGTGGTAGACTGCTCGACTCGCGCACAAAGGGAGTGCAACAGAAGTATGTCAACTCGCCGGAGTCGGACATCTACCACAAAGACCACGAACTCTACGGACTCTTTCAGGCCAAGCGCGCGATAGTAAAGGAAGACAGTGTGTTCATGGTGGAGGGTTACACCGACGTTATCTCCATGCACCAGTGCGGCATAGAGAACGTTGTGGCCAACTCGGGCACCGCCTTGAGCGTACACCAGATACACATTCTGCACCGTTTCACATCTAACATTGTTTTGCTCTACGACGGTGACGAGGCAGGAATACATGCCGCCATGCGCGGAACGGATATGCTTCTGGCCGAAGGAATGAACATCAAGGTGCTCGTATTGCCCGACGGCGACGACCCCGACAGTTTTTCCAAGAAGCACACAGCGGAGAGTTTTCGACAGTATATCGCCGACAATCAAACTGACTTCATTCGTTTCAAGACCGACCACATGCTGCGTGGCGTGACCGATCCCATCAAGAGATCGGAAGCGATAAGCAGCATTGTGAAGAGCGTGTCGGTGATTCCCGACCAGATAACGCGCGACACCTACTTGCGGGAGTGCTCCGAACGGTTGGAAATGAGCGAGCAGACGCTCGTGAACACCACCAACAAATTCATCCGCAGCAACAAGGAAGAGAAGGCAAAGGAGTCGGAAAGGGAGCAGCGGAGGCAGGAACGGGAGGCTGAAGCAGCGGGGCAAGGGCAACCAGCTGTGCCTACCATAGGGCTGCACACCACCGACGAACAGGTGGCGGAGGTGGAGTTGATGATAATGCAACTCGTGATTCGCCACGGCGAAGAGGTGATATACGAGGGACTGGAGACGGAAGACGGACAGACAGTGAACCTCACTCTGGCGCAATACGTGGACTATGACTTTGCGCAAGACGGATTGCAGTTCAGCCAAGAACTGTACAACCGCATACTCAGTGAGGCTGTTGAGCACTGCGGCGAACCGGACTTCAAGGCGGAAGCCTACTTCATGGGACATCACGACGTGGACATAAGCAACCTCGCCACGCGTCTTGCCATCAATCACTACCAACTTAGTCGCAGTCTCGAACCGGAGATAAAACCCGAAGACCTGCAACAAAAGATCAACCACCTTGTGCTCGACTTCCGCCTAAGCATAGTGAAAAAGCGGTTGAAGGACATACAAACGCAACTGAAACAGTCGGGCGGCGACATGGAAACCATAAAGGCTCTCATGCAAGACTACAAAGAAACGCAGCAGTTGCGCGACATTCTCGCCCGACAGATAGGCAGCGACCTCATCGTGTAAGTGGCAGTGGGAAGACCAAGGCTGTATGTTTCCGCCTTCATCTAACCTCTCGCCGCAACAATCACCCGATAATTAAACCACACGCCTATGCACGGACTTTACCTCACATTCGTAGCCTTATACGAAATAATCGTGGTGCTGATGATTGTCCACGTGCTGATGGACAACCGTCAACCGGCCAAGACAATGGCGTGGGTGCTCGTGATTTACTTCATACCCTTTGTGGGTATCATCTTCTACCTTTTCTTTGGTGTCAACACAAGGCGCGAACGAGTGGTGAGTTCGCGCAGTATGAACCAACTGACCAAGCGTGCTATGCTCGAATTTGTGGAGCAGCACAACCTCAAAGTACCCGATATTCATAAGCAGACGGTTGACTTGTTCATCAACCAAAACTTCGCCATGCCGTTCAAGGACAACACTCTTGAGGTGTATACCGACGGCTACACATTCTTCCCTGCACTCTTGGCAGCCATCAGCAAGGCCAAGAACCACATCCACCTGGACTTCTACATATTCGAGGACGATGCCTTGGGCATGCTCATCGCAGACGCTCTTATAGACAGGGCGCGCTGCGGCGTGGAAGTAAGGGTGATATACGACGACGTGGGATGCTGGAATGTGAACCACAGGTTCTTCGAACGCTTGCGCGAAGAGGGCATCGAGGTGTGCCCGTTCCTGCCCGTGCGCTTCCCTTCGTTCACAAGTAAGGTCAACTACCGCAACCACCGCAAGATAGTAGTGATAGACGGACAGGTGGGATTCATTGGCGGCATGAACATAGCCCTTAGGTATGTGAAGGGAAAGGACGGCAGCAGCTGGCGCGACACGGCGATAAAGGTAACTGGAGGAGCGGTGTACGGACTGCAAAGGGCGTTTCTCATAGACTGGTATTTCGTTGACCGCACACTCATTTCCGACCGGAAATACTATCCGCAACCGCTTGTGGCGGAACCCAACAACTGCATTATCCAGACCGTGACGAGCAGTCCGATATCGGTAAACCCGGAGATAATGCAGGGCTACGTGAGGCTTATCCTCGCCGCACGCAAGTACATATACATTGAATCACCTTATTTCCTTCCAAACGAGCCAGTGCTCTTCGCACTGAAGACAGCCATCCTCGGAGGTTTGGACGTGCGAATAATTGTGCCGTGGCGAACAGACTCGCGCCTTGCCGAATGGGGAGGAAGGTCGTATCTGCGCGAGTTGGTAAAGGCAGGAGCTGAGGTTTTCTTATACAACGGTGGTTTTCTGCACAGCAAACTGTTCATCTGCGACGACTCACTGGTGTCGTGCGGTTCGGCAAACTTCGATTTCCGCAGTTTCGAGAACAACTTTGAGGGCAATATCTTTGTCTACGACGAGAGCACAGCACTGCGTTTCAAGGAAATATTCCTGCACGACCAAACCAAAACCGTGGCGTTCAGGGACGTGGAGAAACGCATGAAGCCCAAATTCATAAAGAGACTGACCGAGAGTATAGCCAGGATGCTGTCGCCATTGTTCTAAACGACAGTCAAAGAAGCACGCTATAGGCTTAACACATGCAAGCCAATGCTGTCGCCACTGTTCTGAACGGCAGTCAAAGAAGCACCTTTAGAACTTGAATATCGAGAAGTTTACGCTTCCGTAAGCGCGGCGTTCGGCGAAGTTAGGAAGTGAACTGAAATCGTTCTTCGCACCGTGTTCAAACACCAGCACGCCACCTTCTTTCACCAAACCTTTTTCGATAATCATCCCGGGGATGCTTGGCAACTCAGGCAAAGCGTATGGTGGATCGGCAAAAACGATGTCGTACTGTTCACGACAAGCCTTGATGAAGCGCAGCGCATCGGTGCGAAGCGGCAGGCAACAGTTGTCGCCAAGCTTCTTCAAGCACTGCACTATGAACGCGTGATGGTCCCTATCCTGTTCCACACTGACCACACGGGAACAGCCTCGCGACAACATTTCGAGTGAAATGCTGCCCGTTCCGGAAAACAAGTCAAGTGCTGCGGCACCGTCGAAGTCCACATAAGAGCCGAGAACATTGAAGATGTTTTCTTTGGCAAAGTCAGTTGTAGGTCTTGCCTTGAACGTTCGCGGTATGTCAAACCGCCTTCCTTTGTATTTTCCTGTTATCACACGCATCGGTTGTCACCTCCCTTTCACAAAAAAAGTCATCATATCATACGGCATACCCTTTATCTGCGTAACCGGAGCACGGTTGAAATCGCCAGCCGGATTGACCGTATACACCCTGTGCAGATAGCTCTTCATCTCACCCATGAGCCATTCCCTTTCAGGTATGTCGCCCACAAGAAACAGTTCGTCGCCATCGGCATCCATGCCAAGCTGCTTCCACACGCAAAGAATGAAGTAGGCTGCATCGTGGGCGTTGTCCACTTCAAAGGCGTTGCAGAACTTGAAACGGTTTTTGCCGAAGCGAAACAGTTCCAGATGGCGGCCATGGAAATAGCCATAGAGTTTGCCTCGCGAACCAGTAAAGCTGCGCTTGTACAAGTATCTCCACACCGAACCCATGACAGCACCGAACTGTACGACGGGGAAACGGTCGTCTATGACCAGTTTCAAGTCCTTGTTAACACCGAACACCGCCACCGCGTTGAGGTCTGGCAGCACGTCGGACACCACCGTAACGGCACTCTTGTTGTGCGGAAAGGCGTGGGTGTAGAGCATAGCGGCTTCACTCTCGTTGTACAAATCCACCGGAACCATCAGCACAGGGGCATCCACAAGCACCAAAACCTTGCGGTAGTCAGCCGACGGGAGTCCGCCTTCCTTGAACGCCTCGCGCAGATTGGCCGCAAGCGACACACCGCTGCGCACCGTGTATGGTTCGTATATCACCTTGGCTTCACCGTTTTCCATCCTTGCGGAAGCGAAAGCCAGCGATCCGCGACCCACTCTGATTACGAGCTTCTGTCCGTTTGTGCTGCCGTTGTTGGTGTCTGTTGTCATCTTTGTTGTCGTTCCAGTTATCGTTAAACGTTATGCAAAATTACGCATAAATTCTGATTTTCCCCGCATAACGCTACGGTCGGCACAACACGGAGCACACCTTGTCCTGAAAAGAACGCGCGTTGCTGCCGTGGAGCACACCCTGATTCAGTATCGCAAAGCACAGCACATGACCGTTGGCCGCCGTGCAGTAGCCCGCAAGCGAGTACACTCCGGTGAGCGTTCCCGTCTTTGCCCTCACGTTGCTCTCCGCGTGAGTGCCCTTCATGCGCTTGCGCAGAGTGCCGTCCTCACCGGCTATGGGCAGCGAGGGATACAGATGCAGATATATATTGGAGTTTTTGTAGGCATAGCGAAGCAGCTTTGTCTCTATTTCCGCCGACACATAGTTGTATAAAGAGAGTCCACTGCCGTCGGCAATCTTGCACATGGAAGCGTCAAGTCCGGCTTTGCCCAACAGCTTCTTTATCGCCGAACGAGCGTGGGCAGCCTTTGCAGGACGGTCGCCAGCGGCAGCCGCCACCTGATAGAACAGCGCTTCGGCATAGAGGTTGTCGCTCTCCTTCATCATGCGAGTGAGTATCTGGTCGATGGTGTGCGAACGTGCGCATACCACGGAGGCATCCTGCGGAGCTTCACCCTCGGAGTTGTAAGCCTCAACCACAACTCCCGACTCGCGCAACTCCTCGATGAACCGCTCCACAAACCTGTCTTTGCGAGACACGAGCAGCGGCGACAACACCGGATTGTCATCGTCCCAGCACCATCCCTCGCCAAGAGTGTCACTCGTTTTCATTGACTTGTCAGCCACTATTCGGCCACGTATGGTGTCCACGCCCATGCTTCGCAATCCTTCCACAAAGGCATTCATGTCGTCGGCGTTGAATCGAGGGTCAAAACCGCCCACGCAATACACGTCGCCAGTGAGAGTACGGTTCTCTATCTTGCCCGTATAGCTGAGCGAAGTGCGCAACAGATACGAACCACCAAGTCGGTCTATAGCAGTTATGGCGGTGAGCAACTTCATTGTGGACGCCGGACGCATCATCTGTCGCTCGTTCTTTTGGAATATAGTGCTGTCGGCTGTGAGGTCATAGACCATCAGTCCCACCTGCGAAGTCTCAAACATACGGCTGTCCAACAGCTTTTCCAAGGCAGCCTTAGCGTTGTCCGGCCACGGCAAAGCGGCCTCTGCAGCCACCGTGTCCACGGCCACTGAGTCGCCCTGCATTGCGGTTTCGTCGTTGTCGTCAAGCTGATTGTCTGTTTGCGCCAACGCCATCAAGGGCGCGAATATGGCAGACAGAAGCAAAAGAAAGAATCGTCTCATATATATAATAAGGTGTGGACGCACTGTCCGAACGGCATTTTTTCGACATCCGGCACACGCATATAGGTCGCACCGCAAGGCCGCGCATAAACTGACGCAACTGCCTTTAAGGCGCAACAACACCACATAATTGACCACAAATTTACGGAAAAACGGCATAAACGCAAAAATATAACATTACAAAAATATCCCTTACGGATTAAAATGTATACTTTTGCAGCATCCAAAAAACACTGTTATGGTATTCAAATACGACTTTCTTATAATAGGTTCCGGCGTAGCTGGCATGAGTTACGCCCTGAAAATAGCAAGAGCACACAAAGGGAAAGTTTGTCTGATATGCAAGACTTCGCTCGAAGACGCCAACACCTCGTTTGCACAGGGTGGCGTTGCATCGGTGACAAACCTGAAGATAGACAACTTTGAAAAGCACATTGAAGACACGATGATTGCCGGCGACTACATCAGCGACCGCCGCGCTGTGGAGCAGGTGGTGCGCAATGCGCCGTCGCAGATAGCTGAACTGGTGAACTGGGGCGTAAACTTCGACCGCAAGGAAGGTGGCGAGTTTGACCTTCACCGTGAGGGAGGCCACTCGGAGTTCCGCATATTGCACCACGCCGACGACACCGGAGCGGAGATACAGCGCGGACTGATGGAGGCTGTGCGCAACAATCCCGACATCGAAATCAAGGAGAACCACTTCGCCGTGGAGATAATCACGCAGCACCACTTGGGCGCACGTGTCACCCGACGCACACCTTATATATATTGTTACGGCGCATACGTGCTCAATCCCGACACACAGAAGGTGGACACATACCTGAGCAAGGTGACGGTGATGTGCACCGGAGGATGCGGAGCCGTATACCAAAGCACCACAAACCCCGTGATTGCCACTGGCGACGGCGAGGCAATGGTGTATCGCGCCAAGGGCACTGTGGCCGACATGGAGTTCGTTCAGTTTCACCCAACGGCCCTCTATCATCCCGGCGAAACCCATCCTGCATTTCTCATCACCGAGGCTATGCGTGGCTATGGCGGCATACTGAAGTTGCCAAACGGCGAGACTTTCATGGAGAAGTACGACAGCAGACTGTCGCTTGCGCCGCGCGACATTGTGGCGAGAGCCATAGACAAGGAGATGAAGATACACGGACTGAACCACGTTTGCCTCGACGTGACCCACAAGGACCCCGAGGAAACCAAGCGCCACTTCCCCAACATCTACGCCAAGTGCAAGAGCATTGGCATCGACATCACCACCGACTACATCCCCGTTCGCCCTGCTGCCCACTACATGTGCGGCGGTATAAAGGTGGATCTCAACGGTCAGTCGAGCATAGAGCGGCTCTACGCCCTCGGCGAATGTTCGTGTACAGGTCTGCATGGCGGCAACCGCTTGGCAAGCAACTCGCTCATTGAGGCTGTGGTCTATGCCGATGCGGCTGCCAAACACTCGCTTGCCCATGTTGACGAGTACGACTTCAACGACAAGGTGCCCGAGTGGAACGATGAAGGCACCATGACCAACGAGGAGAAGGTGCTCATCACGCAGAGCGTAAAGGAGGTTGGCGAGATCATGAGCAACTATGTGGGCATTGTGCGCAGCGACTTGCGCCTCAAGCGTGCTTGGGACAGGCTCGACATACTGTATGAAGAGACCGAAAATCTCTTCAAGCGAGTGAAGGCGAGCCGCGACATTTGCGAACTTCGCAACATGATCAACGTGGGCTATCTCATCACCCGTTGGGCCATAGAGCGCAAGGAGTGCCGAGGACTGCACTACACTCTCGACTATCCGGTGCACGCCTACGACAAACAGGAAAAGGCGTAATCCTTGATAACCTTGGGCATTGCCCGATAAAATACGAAAAAGTCCGCAGTGCTTACTGCGGACTTTTTCGTTGTATACTCAATTATTTCGAAGGTCAAAGTCCCTCGCGGTAGAAGTCCAACGCTTCGCAAATCTCCTCTTTTGTGGCAGTCCGATTGATATGAATGTCGCCGATGCCGCCCAGCAAGGTGAAGTTTATCGCGCCCGAAGTGTTCTTCTTGTCGTGCGTCATAAACTCTATCAGTTGGGGATAGTCGTCGCACGAGATGTCCATCTTGCCATAGTTCTCATTGATGAACGCCACTGTCTGACGCATCATGTCCACAGGGAAACCTTCCTTCACCGCACTCAGATACAATTCGCACACCAGTCCGTAGGCCACAGCGTAGCCATGCAGTATGGGTTTCCTCACGAGCGACAGCGACTCAAAGGCGTGTCCCACGGTGTGTCCGAGGTTGAGAGCCTTGCGCAGTCCCTGCTCAGTGGGGTCGTTCTCCACCACACGTTCCTTCACAGCCACCGACTCAGCCACCATGCGGCGCAACTTGGCAAAGTCGGGACGGCGAATGTCAAACGACAGCAGTTCAGCCCACATCTCCTTAGTGTTCAGCAGTCCGTGCTTGAGCATCTCGGCATAGCCCGAAAGGAGGTTGGCTTCGTCGAGCGTGCGCAGGAACTCGGTGTCGAGAATCACGTGGTCAGCATTTGAGAACACGCCGATTTCGTTTTTCAGTCCATTGTAGTTTATACCGGTTTTGCCACCAACCGACGCGTCCACCATGGCCAAGAGCGATGTGGGGATGTTGATGAAACGAATGCCGCGCTTGAAGGTTGACGCCGCAAAACCGCCGAGGTCGGTCACCATACCGCCACCTATATTAATAAGGAGCGAATGGCGTGTGCCACCCAAGCGTCCGAGTTCCGACCACACATGAGCCACCGTTTCGAGCGTCTTGCAGGTGTCGCCGGCACCTATCTCTATCACCTTGGCGTCGCCGATGCATCCCGTCGCCTCCAAAAGCGGAAGACACACGCGCCTTGTCACCTCATCGGCAAGCACAAAAAGTTTGTCGTGCGGGCAGTCGGCCATGGCTTTGGTCAACGCTTCCCGCAGGTTTTCCGATATTATTATGTCTTGTTTTCCTACCATAGTCATTGTTTTTATTGGCATATTGCCAGTTGCAAAGGTAATGCAAACGAGCGGCAA
>CAVKVO010000027.1:6309-16591 GCA_963659575.1 Prevotella sp. CAG:1031 | reverse complement strand
GAGGTACGCCGCCCTCGGCGTACCATTCGTGCTCAAATGTTACTCTTTCGCTCTTGCGAGCGATGGGATCGCCGAGGGCGGCGACCCTCCTAAGCATTGCCTCGTTCACGGCTAAATCCGAAGCCTCACTACACCTTATTATATATACCGCACGTCATCAGGAGCTGCCACGCTTTTGCAGAGTGTTTCACTTTTTGCAAAAATATTTCGGGCTATTTTAATATCGTATCGAATATTTTCCGTATCTTTGACCAAACATATAACCGAGAAAAACCAGAAAGGAGATCGTCGCTATGACAAAAAGAAGAACAACCAAAAGGTACATTCACAAGATTTGCACAGAGCTTTGGGCCGAGTGCGTCGCCGCGTCGCTCTACGCAAAACCCGAAGACAAGGACGTGGAAGCCATGTTGCACTCCATCATCAAGGTGGAAAAGGAGTACATAAGCCGTATGTCGCACTGCGAACCCGGACTGAAAGCGAAGGTGTATTTCAAGGATGTGAAGGACAAGTTTATGGCTTCTGTCAGCGAAATCATCGACCAGATAAACAATCTCGGCTGAACCGGGACGGCAAGACCGACCACTTCAGAGACGAAAAGCAAACACTACGGGGCGTTGTGTATACAGCCCTTGACATCTTTGTGTGACCGTTGAACAGCCTCCACACGGCAGTAGTCGAGCACTGCTGCCGTGTGGAGGTGTGTGATACGCCCAAGAGAGATAGCAAAAAGAGGATACACAGACGTCATATCCCGTTCTTAAACTAAATCTATACAGACAACAAACATGTGGAAATCTTTCTGTTCTTGGCTGTTATACAAGCAACTCGGATGGAAGAAAGAGGTGAGTGAGCCTCATCCGGACAAATACATAATATGCCTGGCTCCGCACACGAGCAACTGGGACTTCGTCATCGGACAACTCTATTCCGGTGCGGAAGGTTTGACGTGCAACTTCCTTATGAAGAAGGAGTGGTTCGTAGGGCCGCTCGGCAAGCTGTTCAAACGCTTGGGAGGCATACCCGTATGGCGGTCGAAGCACACGAGCATGACGGACAATCTCGCCGAAACAGCCAAACAGACAGCCAAGTTTCGCCTGTGCATAACGCCGGAGGGAACACGCTCGCTGAACCCCGACTGGAAAAAGGGGTTCTACTACATCGCCCTAAAGGCCGGACTGCCCATACTGCTCTATGGAGTGGACTACAAGGAAAAGCGCATACAGTGCACCAAAACCATCATCCCCAACGGTGACATCGAGGCGCAGATGCGCGAAATAAAGTTGTACTTCAAGGATTTCCAAGGCAAGAAACCGGAGAAATTCACTGTGGGTGAACTATGAGAATGGTTGTCAAAACGAGAAGATTTCTGTGTCTTGTGGCCGCAACGGTGATGTTGGCGCACGCCAATGCGCAGTCGAACCGACTGGAACCGAAGGCTATGTCGAGGCTTACGGAATATTTTGCCAACTACAAACCGAGCGGACAGGAGTTTGACCAGGCCACGAGAATACTCAGTTACAAGCTCAACAACTCGGCCAAGACGCTGACCATAACCGTCGACGGGGGCTTTGCCGCACAGGAGTTCACGGAGAAAAGCACAAAGAGCATATATAAAAAGGTAAAGAAGGCTCTGACCAAGACCTACGGAAAGTACAAGGTAACGGTGATGACCAACGGCATGGCCATCGAAGACCTTGTGCCCGACAGACTTTCAGACGATGCCGACAAGTCGCGACTTTGGGGAGACATAGAATATAAAGGTGAACCTTGGGTGAGGAATGTGTCGGAACCCGTCAGCGTGACCCACGGTCTGCAGAACCGCCACATAGCCCTCTGGGCAAGCCACGGACGCTATTTCGACCAGCAGAAGGGATGGAAATGGCAGCGTCCGAAACTGTTTTGCACCACCGAAGACCTTTTTACGCAGACTATTGTAGTGCCCTATCTGATGCCAATGCTGCAAAACGCGGGTGCCATAGTGTTCTCTCCGCGTGAAAGGGATTGGCAGAAAAACGAGGTAATCGTTGACAACGACGACCGCCAGCGTGGCACTCACTACATCGAAGTAAACGGGAAGCACGACTGGAGCGTGGCTCCCGACAAGGGTTTTGCCCAACATCAAGGCAGTTATACTGATGGCGAAAATCCCTTTACGGCAGGAACGGCACGCATGGCTCGCACCACTTCGAGCAAGAGCAAGTACAGTTTGGTGTCATATCAGCCGCAGTTTCCCTCCGAAGGTCGCTATGCCGTATACGTGAGCTATCAGACTTTGCCCAAAAGCATCGACGGCGTGCGCTACACGGTGTGGCACAAAGGGGAGCAAACCGAATTTCTCGTCAACCAGAAAATGGGAGGCGGCACATGGGTTTACCTCGGTTCGTTCGACTTCGACAAGGGCTGCAACGAGTTCAACCGCGTCACCGTGACCAACCAAAGCGGCGACAAGGGTGTCGTGACTACCGATGCCGTGCGCTTTGGTGGCGGCATGGGCAACATAGAGCGAGGCGGATCGGTGAGCGGACTGCCCCGGTGTCTTGAGGGAGCACGCTACTATGCGCAATGGGCAGGCATGCCTTATTCGGTGTATAGCACCCGAAACGGCACCGACGATTACTCCGACGACATCAACGTGAGGTCGCTCATGGTCAACAATCTTGGCGGCGGTTCGTGCTATATGCCGTCGACCGAAGGCCGCAAGGTGCCGATTGAACTGTCGCTGGCGGTACACAGCGATGCCGGATATGCCAAGGACGGTGTGGGCATGATAGGCTCTCTGGCCATCTGCACCACCAACTTCAACGACGGAAGGCTCAACGCCGGCATATCCCGATTGGCCTCGCGCGACTTCGCGAAGGCTCTTCTGGACAACACTACCGCCGACATGAAGCGCCTGTACGGCAACTGGAACAAGCGCTATCTGTGGGACCGCAACTATTCGGAGACGCGTTTGCCGGGAGTGCCGAGTGCGATTCTGGAAACTATGTCGCACCAGAACTTCCCGGATATGCGCTACGGACAGGACCCGAACTTCAAGTTTGCGCTCGCGCGTTCCATATATAAAACCATTCTGCGCTACGTCTGCGACCAGCATGGCAAGCCGTTCATCGTTGAGCCGCTGGCTCCTGCCAACGTCCGCGTGGAGGTTTCCGACAAGGGTGAGGCGCAGATAGGATGGGAAAAGACCGACGATCCACAGGAGTCTACGGCCAGTCCAACGGGCTATATCGTGTACACCCGGTGCGGCACTGCCGGGTTTGACAACGGCCGATATGTGCGTTCGGCCACGAGTCTCAACATGAAACTTGAGCCAAACGTGCTCTATGGTTTCCGCGTAGCTGCCGTAAACCGCGGCGGAAAGAGCTTCCTTTCGGAGGAAGTGTGCGCGATGTACTGTCCCAACGCCAAGGGAAACATCCTCTTGGTTGACGGTTTCCACCGACTGTCGTCCCCTGCCGTGCGCGACAACGCCAGCGAACAGGGTTTCGACATGGATGCCGACCCGGGCGTAACCCTCGGTTCCACGTTTGGTTGGGTAGGCAAACAGACTGTCTACAACCGCCAGACAATGGGGCGTGAGGACGAAACGGGACTCGGATGGAGCGGCGATGAACTGACGGGAGTGCTGGTTGCCGGCAACGACATGAACCATCTGCACACTCATGCAGAGGCTATAGCCGCCACAGGTGGCTACAACATTGCGAGCGCATCGAGCCATGCCGTAGAGGAAGGACGTGTGGAACTGGGCAGATATCGCCTCCTTGACCTCGTTCTCGGATTGGAATGCAACGACGGACACAGTCTGAAATACTACAAAACATTCTCGTCAACGATGCAGAAGAAGTTGCGCAGCTATGCCAAACTCGGCGGAAACCTGTTCGTGAGCGGTTCGTATATCGGCAGCGACATGGTCTCTGATGCCGAACGGACGTTCCTCTCCGATGTGCTCAAATGCCAATGGGACGGCACCGACTGCGGCAACGACGGCAGTGTAACCGGCCTGGGAACAGACCTGTCTTACTACAACACGATAAACGAAGAGCACTATGCCGCCACGTCGCCCGACTGTCTCCTGCCCGTGGCTCCGGCCTTTGCCGCCATGAAATATGCCGACGGCAAATACTGCTGCACCGCCTACGACGGAACAGACCGCAAGGCAGTGGCCATGGGAATACCGTTTGAGTGCATCAAGGACAAGGCTAAACGTTCGGCAATCATGCGTTCGTTCCTGAAGTTCCTGCTGAAATGATACTGATAACCCCCTAAACTACAATATTATGTACAAGATTCAATCAAACCAGTCTGGCACCCGGAGCATCGAAGTGGGCGACCAGCACCTACAAACCATAAAGGACTATCACCTGTTCCGCAACCTCGTGGACAGCAACGGCTACATCGACGAGGCCGTACTGGAGAAGTTGAAGCTCAACATCCGCTCACTTCTTGAGTCGGAAGGCGGCAAAGACAAGGCTCTGCTCGACCTTTGCCTCGACGTGATATACCATCCCAACATGAAAGCCTTCGGACTTCAGCAATTAGTATTGCTGTTTATCAACTGGGAAAACAGTAACAACAACGATGAAGGAGAATCCACAGGAGTACAGACTGACTGATTTTCTGCCCACAACAAAGAAGGAAACGGAACTGCGGGGATGGGATGAGCTTGACATAATCCTTTTCTCCGCAGACGCATACGTGGACCATCCGTCGTTTGGTGCGGCGGTCATAGGGCGCACTCTTGAGGCTGCCGGCTACCGAGTGGCCATTGTGCCGCAACCAGACTGGCACGGCGACTACCGTGACTTCAAGAAACTGGGACGGCCAAGGCTCTTTTTCGGCATCGCACCGGGCTGCATGGACTCAATGGTCAACAAGTATACGGCCAACAAACGTCTGCGCTCTGAGGATGCGTATAGCCCCGACGGTCGCCACGACATGCGTCCGGAATACCCAACCATAGTATATTCGAGGATACTGCGCGAGCTTTTCCCCGACGTACCCATCGTTCTCGGTGGCATAGAGGCGTCGCTGCGCCGCCTTACCCACTACGACTACTGGCAGGACAGCCTGCGCAAGTGCATCTTGTGCGACAGCAAAGCCGACCTTATCATATATGGTATGGGCGAAAAGCCTATCATTGAGCTGAGCCAACGCCTTGCCCAGGGTACGCCGATAAAGCAGATTCGCGACATTCCGCAGACCGTTTACCTGACGCGAACGGAGGACATTCCGGGCGGTATCGGGCCTGACGACATCGTTCTGCACAGCCATAACGAGTGCCTAAAGGACAAGAAAGCTGAAGCGGAGAACTTCCGCCACATTGAGGAAGAGTCCAACAAGGTGCACGCACAGCGGTTGTTGCAGGAGGTGGACGGACTGTATACCGTGGTGAACCCGCCCTATCCGCCCATGACAACCGCCGAACTGGACGCGTCGTTCGACCTGCCGTACACGCGGTTGCCTCATCCTAAGTATAAAGGCAAGCGCATTCCGGCCTACGAAATGATAAAACACTCGGTGAATATCCACCGCGGATGTTTCGGAGGATGCGCTTTCTGCACCATATCCGCCCATCAGGGCAAGTTCATCTCGTGTCGTTCCAAGGACAGCATACTGCGTGAGGTGAAGAAGGTGGTGCAGATGCCCGACTTCAAGGGCTATCTCTCCGACCTTGGAGGCCCGTCTGCCAACATGTACGGCATGTCTGGCCACAACAAGGAGATATGCGGCAAGTGCAAAAGGCCAAGTTGCATCAGTCCGAAGATATGTCCCAATCTCAATACCGACCACAGTAGTTTGCTCGACGTGTATCATGCCGTCGACGCACTGCCGGGTATCAAGAAGAGTTTCATAGGAAGCGGCGTGCGCTACGACCTGTTGCTGCACAGAAGCAAGGACGAGACGGCCAACAAGGCTGCCTGCGACTATACCCGTGAGTTGATTTGCCGCCACGTGAGCGGTCGTTTGAAGGTGGCGCCCGAGCATACGAGCGACACCGTGCTGCGACTTATGCGCAAACCGCCGTTCAGTCAGTTTCAGGAGTTCAAGCGCATCTTCGACAGAATCAACCGTGAGGAAAATCTCAAGCAGCAGATTATACCTTATTTCATAAGCAGTCATCCCGGCTGTCATGAGGCTGACATGGCTGAACTGGCCGTGCTGACCAAACGGATGGACTTCCATCTGGAACAGGTGCAGGACTTTACGCCCACGCCAATGACGGTGAGCACCGAAACATGGTACACTGGCTACGACCCGTACACGCTTGAACCGGTGTTTAGTGCCAAGTCGCAGAAGGAAAAGCTTGCGCAAAGGCAGTTTTTCTTCTGGTATAAGCCGGAGGAACGCCGCAACATTGAGCAGGCGTTGCGCCGAATAGGTCGTCCAGACCTGATATCTGAACTGTGCGCAAGGCCACAACCGACCTCAAGACAGGGCCAACGACAGTATGAGCAAGGCCAACGACAGTATGAGCAAGGGCCGCGGCAATACGAAACGGGACAAAAACGGCGCGACAACAAGGGTCAAAGGCCGTACGAACAAGGACGGAAACAACACGAAGCTGCGGGACAACGGCGGCACGAAAGCGCAGGACAGAGACAACAGGAACGCTATGGAGATAATAGAACAAGGTATAACGCCCAAAAGCCCAACGGCAAAAACGGAAGACGGAATAGTCATAACCGATGACTTTGTGGCCGTGATTGACGGTAGCACCAGCAAGACTCCCACACGAATCTCGCGCTGGCGCACCAACGGTCGCTACTGTATGAAACTGATAAGCCACTACATCCGCCACGCTCCAAAGGACATTGACGTCACAAGGTTTTGCCTTGGCGTGACGGAATACGTGCGCAGCAAGTACAGCAAGGCGCAACTGGAGCGTGCAGCGGCTCATCCCGAGGAGCGACTCACCGCAAGTTGTGTCGTGTTCAGCCGACTTCAACGCCAGGTGTGGCTCATCGGCGACTGCCAGTGTCTGATTGGCGACCGCTATATAGACAACCCGAAACCGTCGGAGAGCCGCATTGCAGAGGAAAGAGCCAACATTGCAAGGCGGTTGATGGCCGAAGGAATGACCGAAAAGCAGCTTCTCGCCAACGACAAGGCGCGCGAAGCCATACTGCCGGAACTCGTTTCAACGATGAAAGGACAAAACGTTGACTATGCCGTTGTTGACGGTTTCAGCATACCGAAGGGCAAGGTGCGCGTTGAAACGCTCGACTTCCGTCCGTGGACGATAGTGCTTGCCACCGACGGATATCCCTTTCTCAAACCAACACTTGCCGAGTCAGAGGAAGCACTCGTCCAACAACTGGCCACAGACCCACTAAACATCGGTGAGTTCAAGGCAACAAAAGGGTGTATGGAGGGCAACAACTCGTTTGACGATAGGGCTTACGTGAGGTTCAAGGTCTAATATTCCACCCTCAATCCCATTCGGTTTCCATTCGTATGAGGCCGGTTTTTCGCCTCATACCCGTTCAGTTATTACCCGTTAGAAAGGTTCTGCAAAATAGCAACACAAATACTTTTCAGAAAGCTATTTTGCAGAACCGCCTTTTAGTTTTTCCGTTTCCGCCACAACAGCGGCGAAAGCCCTGCGCCAATCGGTGTCCAGGGAGAACCGTGTGATACTGTTTGGATTGGCAAAATAGCCCTGCGTCAACTCCTTGTCGGTGTCGTTGAACAGCGGATTGGATATCGATGCGTCCATAAACAGCTGCATCGTCTTCACCTTTTGCGCCTCCGGCATGGTGCTCATGCTCACGATTTGCTGTATGTAAAAGGCGATAAAACCGTTCAAGGCGTATGCTTGTTTGTCCAGAAAAGCCGTTGTGGAGTCCGGAGTCTGCTCGCGCATCTTTATCAAAAGGTAGTCCAAAGCGTCCAGTTTGAACTGGTTAATCTGCTTAACCAACTCGTTGCTTGATGTCTGCACCGCCGTTTGCGCATTGCTTTTCACCTCGTCGTAAATGCTCTGTGCCGCTGCCACGTTGGCCAAACCTGCTGCCAGGACAAGGCTCATCAGTATTCTCTTAATCATTGTCGTTGCGTTTATTGGCGAACAACGGTAGTTCTACAAATCACTACCGTTGTTCTTATGATATATGAATCCTATACATTCTTCTTCAGTTGCAGCGAGTGGTCTATGCAAGCCGGCCACTCTTCGCGGTAGTGCGTCACCATTATCAAGGTTTTGTTTGGCCTTTGGCAAAACGCCTCGATAACGTCTTTCACCAGTCTGCGGTTCACATTGTCAAGTCCGTGCAGCGGTTCGTCGAGTATAAGCAGTTCGGGATCCTTCACGAAAGCCCTCGCCAACAACACCAGTCTCTGCTCTCCACTCGACAGTTTCAGGAAGGTTCGCTCCTCCTTTCCAGCCAGTCCGAACACATCCATCCACCACTTGCACACATCATATTCCGCAGCTGTGGGTTTGGCATACAGACCTACCGTGTCTTTCAGTCCGCTTGCCACCACACGAATGGCTGGCAAATCCTTCTGATAAGCGCGGTGCATCTCCGGCGAAACATAGCCTATGTGCTTCTTAATCTGCCAAATGGTTTCGCCACTGCCGCGCTTGTTGCCAAACAAAGCTATGTCGCAGGCATACGATTGGGGATTGTCGGCACACACAAGTGACAGCAGTGTACTCTTACCGGCACCGTTTTGTCCACTCAACGCCCATCGTTCACCGTTGCGCACAGTCCAGTCCAATGCTTTCAGTATGGTGCGTTGGCCGTATACGATGGACACTTTCGACATCCCGACCACCTCGTCAGCCTCATAATCCTTGGTGTTGTGCGGCAAATCAAGTATCGCCTGGCGTTTGCTCTCCGGCAGAACATGAGGCGGAACGGGCTTCCTCGCAGCCATATATGCCTCTCTCGAAACCTTGGGCAGCACCGTTTTGCCACTCACCTCAACCACATGGGTGATAAATTCGGGCAGGTCGTCGCTCTTTGACAGCACAAGTATAATCTGCAACAGTCCGTCTGCCGCCAACGACTGCATCAACTGCCGCACCTGCAAGCGCGTATCTTCGTCAAGACCGATAAAGGGATTGTCCATCACGAGCACCTTCGGAGCCGTCATGAGAGCCTTGGCCATCTGAAACTTGCGCAGTTCGCCGCTGGAAAGCAGTATGATGTACTTGTCAAGCAGCGTCTCCATGTTGAACAAAGCATAGAGTCTATCCCTCATAGCCCTACGTTCAGGCGTGTCGTCACCGGCACTGCGATACGCCTTGTCGAGCAGTTCGCCCACAAGAGGAGTCTCCTTGTCAATCTCCTGTTGGTTCCACCGCTGCTGCAAGTAGTACGTTCCGTCGCTCGCACCGTAGGAATCGCGAAAGGCGATGAACCTGATATTGTCCGAAAACATCGGCTTTGCACCAGGTCCGAAGTCGTATGAGATAACGCCTCCAGCCAACGGATGCCTACCTATGAGCATATCTGTGAGCAGCGATTTGCCGCCTCCGTTAGGTCCCACAATGGCCAGCTGTTCGCCTTCGGCCAATTCAAAATCAGCGGGAGCCGCCAAACGCCACTCGTCGAGCCGCGCCACGCCCCCTGTCATGCTTATTGTTTTCCGCATACTCTGTCTTTGTTCTTGTTTATAAAGTCTTTCCAACCCCGATAGTGAGTGTCGGCCACCGGTCTGCTGCTCTGCATGAAGTGGCAGTATGCCGCTCCCAAGGCATCCGTTGCGTCCATAAAGTCGCTCATGTCGCTGTCCTTGATCTTCAATATGCGCTTGAGCATACCAGCCACCTGTTCCTTCGAAGCCTGTCCGTTGCCCGTTATGGCCATCTTGATCTTCAGCGGAGCATACTCATGGATGGGCACTCCGTGGTGTATCGCGGCAGCTATGGCTGTGCCTTGTGCCCTTCCAAGTTTGAGCATCGACTGCACGTTCTTACCGAAAAACGGGGCTTCGATGGCCATCTCGTCGGGTAGATAGGCATCGATGATGCCCGTCACGCGCTCAAAGATATGTCCCAGCTTGAGGTAAGCATCGGGAAAGCGGCGCAGGTCAATCACTCCCATGGTCATCATCTCGGCCTTGGTGCCTACCACCTTGAGCAATCCGTAGCCCATAATATTGGTTCCGGGGTCAATACCCAGTATTATCTTCTCCATAAATCGTGGGCAAAAGTACTAATAATTAGGAACACTCACAAATAAGCAAGGGGCGCAGAGAGGATACACGCGCCTATTGCTTTGTGCGTATCCTTTCTGCGCCCCAGTCAAATCTATAGGGAAAGTGTTACGGG
>CAVKVO010000027.1:0-6299 GCA_963659575.1 Prevotella sp. CAG:1031 | reverse complement strand
GCAAAAGTACTAATAATTAGGAACATTCACAAATAAGCAAGGGGCGCAGAGAGAATACCTTTCTGCGCCCCAGTCTAATCTATATGGAAAGTGTTACGGGTGGTTCTATAAATTACCACCTCATAGAACCCACCTTACTTCTTTTCCGGCACGAGATACTTGTCGCCCGTCTGCTTTATCAGCTCGTCGGCGTACTTCTCGGGATAGCCTGGGCGTTCCACCTTAGCTCCGAGACCGTATTTAGAGCGCAGGAAGCGACCCTTGGACTCCGGTTTCACTATCATGTCGTTGTACTTCACGATGAGATGCTTGGCCAGTGCGTTCCACCGCGCGAGCATCTGCTGTCCCTTCTCGCAGGAATAGTCGTTGAGGTAGGCCACAGCCTTGGCTTTGTCCTCACCGTACAGGCTCTGCGCCTTGGCTTCCACGCTGCTCTGCGCCTTGAGTAAGGCGTTGTCGAGCGAGTCGCGCACCTCCTTGAGCGAACCGAACATGAGGCTATAGCGGGGATAAACCATGTTGCTGACCCAGTTGCACACCCAGTAGGCGTTGTCAAACGAGAACGTCAGAGCGTCGGCCTTGTCCGCATTGTAGCAGCTGGGCACCGTCTGGGTGCAGCAATACACGGGAGTGAACGACACCATGTTGGCATCGTCGTTGCCAAACCACAGCACTCCACCAATCTCTCTCGGCAGCCATGAACGCATCTGGCTAACATATACGAAACCAGACTGTTGGGTTGATATCGGGCGCTCGTTGAAATACTCCTTGCCGTTGTGCTTAAAGGCGAGCGGAGTGGGACGATACGGCATCTGCCAGAGACCGCCACCTATGTCAGAATCGAGCGCAAAGGGAGTGCCTTCGTAGTGGTCGCGCATGGCAGTCTCAAGGTCTTTCACACCAAGTTTTTTGTTTGGCACAACCCAGAGCGGCATCGGTTCGGCGTTGTCGGCACGTCCCTCGGCATAAGGGATATACTTATCCATGCCTGAGGCAAACCTGTTGTAGTAAGACCATACTCGTGCGTCGCACCAACGGCGGCCTCCGAAGTCGGGAGCGGCATAGGTATCGCAGAAACTGAAGTCCTTGTCACTGCCGGAATACCAACCTTTGCTGCGCGCAAACTTCACTACGTTTTTGGAGAACATCACGTTCTGCTTGTCCTTCTGGTCAAACGTGCGTATACGGCTTTGGTTTGCATGGGCACAAATGGCGTTGTCGGGAATGCGCACTGCCACCCATACAACGGCTTTGCTACCGGCTCCGCAACCCATCATCTCCATTATCCACGCTTCGTTGGGGTCGCAGATGGTAAAGGTCTCGCCCTCACTGTTGTAACCGTAGGTCTCGGCCAACTTAGTCATCGTGGCTATGGCCTCGCGGGCAGTGCGTGAACGCTGCAAAGCAATGGTTATCAGCGAACCGTAGTCCAATATGCCGGTGCTGTCCACCATCTCTTCGCGTCCGCCGAACGTGGTTTCGCCCACCGTAACCTGATATTCGTTGATGTTTCCCACCACGTTGTAGGTTTCCAGAGCCTCGGGTATCTGACCGTGATACTCATTTGTGTCCCAGTCATACACCTGGCGCATTTCGCCGGCAGCGTGCTTGGCCGCAGGAAAATGCGACAGTCCCTGAAACATACCGTAGTCGTCGGCACTGTAGGTACACATCACAGAGCCGTCAACGCTGGCTTTCTTGCCGACAATAAGGTTGGTGCAGGCCGACGAATAGGTCACCGCAGCCAACATTGCCGCAACTAAAGTTTTCTTTTTCATACTTTTATATTGTTTGTGTGTTAGTCTTTTGTTAATATCTCACATCGGCATTAAATGTGCCGGTGTTGCCGCAGTTGTCCGTGGCAGTGAAGCGCAGGCGATGCACCTTTCCGGTTTTCGCCACAGGCGTTTCCGACAACCGACACACCGCAGTGGTGCTTTTGTCAGCCCGTTTGAAGAGCACGAACTGGCCGTCGATGAAACCTTTGTACGACTTCAAACCACTTCCACTGTCCGAAAGGTTGATGCGTATGGCGCCTGTTGAGTTCCATGAAGACTGGCCTACGGGACTTATCATTGGCGGACGGTCGTCGTAGCCAAGTCTGTAGGCCACGCCAAGGTCGCGGATGCGCCCTGTTACCCAACCGTCTTTATATACTCCGCCGCAGAATCGCGCCGGCAACTGGTCGCTCGTTACGTATAGTTTGTCTGGTTTGGCCACCTTTCCCTTTACCGCCAAACTCAGTTCGGCCCAATTGAACAAGGGATAGGAACGGCCTTGGAAGGAATATGTGGCCGACAAACCGTCGGACGACGGGCGCACCAAGGGGTGCAACTCAACATCATCGGGCAGCACTCCGTAGGGTATGGTTAGTTGCATGCCTGGCATGGAAAACACGTTGGTGCGGTTCCAGTGCATGAAGCGTTGCGGATTGTGAGCCGAAGGTTTGGGCAGAGCCGACGGTGTTGCCGTTACGGTGAACTTATAAGAAGAGGTGTTGCCACGGAAGTCGCGCAGCAGATACTCCAAATGGTAGTCGCGCGGCTCGCTGAAGTCCACTATGCCACGGTTGTAACCGGCTTTGAGCACCGGCAAGGTGTTGCCCGGCTCTATAAACGACTTCATGTACCACACGCCGTAACGCTTGTAATGTTCGTAATCGCCCCACGAATTGACCATCCGGCTCGACTGCTGCGGAATGTTGTCAACCACACTTTGGAACACAACCTTGCCGTCAACCTTGAGCGTAGTTTCCCTTACGCCGTAGCGGTTGTAGGTTATCTCCATGTAGTCGTTGGCCCAGACGCCGAAACCCACCTTTCCCCAAGCGGTGAAACTTCGGGTGAGGTTGTGCGAACCGAATCCGAACGACTGTTTGCTTGACCCTCCGTTGAACACGCCCTGACCGTTTACGGGATAAACCATAAAGCCATGCGCCATGGGAGCCATGCCGTCGTTGACATAACTGCCGAGAAAATCAAGTGGATCGAGAAGGTTTCCGGTGCGTGTGTCGTGCACCTCAAGATGCAAGTGGGGAGCCTGGCTCGCACCGGTGTTGCCGCTGACGGCAATGAACTGTCCCCTTGCCACAGGACACTCAACAGCCGTGAGACGCACATCGGCCACATCAGACTGATTGGCGTATTGCCAACGGTGGAGCAACCGCTCTATGCGCGGCGAAAAGGAGCGCAGATGGCAATACACACTGGTGTGTCCGTCGGGATGAGACACATAGACGGCGTTGCCGAAACCATACAGTCCGACAGTGATACGGCTCACATAGCCGTCGGCAACGGAGTAGATTGGTTTGCCCTCCACTCCGTCCGTCTTCACGTCGATGCCTCCATGGAAATGGTTAGGGCGCGGTTCGCCGAAGTTTCCTGCCAGAGACACCTCGTGACTGACGGGCGGAGAGTAGGTGACAGTCACTGCGAGAAGCAGTGAAAGCAGTGAGTTTAGCATGCCTTGAAACTCATGTCAAGTCCCTTGACCGAGTGGGTCAGTGCGCCTACGGATATGAAGTCAACACCACATTCGGCGTAGTCGCGTATCGTGTCGAAGGTGATACCGCCACTCGACTCGGTCTCATAGCGGTGATTGATTATTTCTACGGCCTTGCGAGTGTCGGGCACGGAGAAGTTGTCGAGCATTATTCTGTCCACTCCACCGCGGTCAAGCACCTGCTGAAGCTCGTCGAAGTTGCGCACTTCTATCTCTATCTTGAGGTTCAGACCGTGCCTTTCGAGATACTCGTGGCAACGGTTGATGGCGTTGGATATGCCACCTGCGAAATCCACGTGGTTGTCCTTGAGCAGTATCATGTCAAACAGACCTATGCGGTGGTTGCATCCGCCGCCTATCTTCACCGCCTGTTTCTCCAGCATACGCATTCCCGGAGTGGTCTTTCGGGTGTCGAGCACACGTGTGCCGGTGCCTTCAAGACGCTTCACATAGCGGTTTGTCATCGTGGCAATACCGCTCATGCGCTGCATGATGTTGAGCATGAGTCGCTCCGTCTGCAACAGTGAGCGCACGCGTCCCTCTACTATCATGGCCACGTCGCCCTTCTTCACGGCAGCACCGTCGTTGATTTTCACCTCAACACGCATCTCGGGGTCGAAGCGGCGGAACACTTCCTTAGCCACTTCCACTCCGGCCAGTATGCCGTCTTCCTTTATCAGCAGATGCGACTTACCCATGGCGTCAGCCGGTATGCAGCAGAGTGTGGTGTGGTCACCGTCGCCTATGTCCTCAGCGAATGCGAGGTCTATAAGCTTGTCTTCCAATTCGTTTACGCTTAGCATTTTTGTTTGTCTCCTTTTATGTTGTTGTATGCACCGTTATGTTTGCCGTCCGTCAGAAGTATACGCCTAAGCCCAGACGGAAACCAACGGTGGAATAATCCTTGAAATTGAACAGAGCGTGGTCGTAATACAGCTCCGGTTCAATGGTAATCTTGTCGTTGAGGAAGAATGCGTAGCCCACCTGAACGCCCGGCATCAGGTCGTCATACACGCTGCTCTCATTGACATACTTCAACGACACGCCAAAGTATATGCCGTTTTGCACCAGATAGTAGCGGCCGCCGGCTCCAATGGAGAAGTCGGTCACGCCGTTTTGGCGAGCCAGTCCAACCAGTCCGGTAATCATCATGTTGTCGTCAACCAGATAGCCGCCATGAGCCTGCACGGCAAACTTTCCGTTGCTGGCACCGTTGTAGCTGAGGTCAAGTCCCGAAAGCGACGCACCAGCATATATCTTCCCTTTCTCAAACTGGGCGTTGGCTGCCACCGACACCAGCAAAGCCGCAAAGACGGCAATAAGTTTTCTACGCATATAAGTATTGTTTCGTTAAATTTCCGTGCACTTGAACAACCCCATCTAAGGTCGTTTTCAACACCATGTTGTTGCAGACCTTAGGGACAAACATAGATACGACCCCTATGGTTTGTCCTTTGTCCATCTGCAAAGGTAATAAAATTCTCTGAATGACGCAGTGTTGAACTTCGCAACGGAACATATCTGCAGCAAAGGAGACAACAACAAGAGAAATAAAGACCGTTTTCCGATTGCCTGGAATAAAAACAGAGTAAGTAATGTTCAAAAAATAACTTGAGCAAGTTTGTGGAATATGTCAATATCTGTTTTCTTGTCTAAAAATACTGGGCAAACTTGCACAACTTATTCTTTTCACATTACTAAAGTGAAGAACGAAAAGTTCATGAAAATGAAGAACAAAAAGCTTCGCTCTTCATTTCCTTGCACCTACAACCTTGCAGATGTCGCAATGTTTGAAAAGTCAGACAAAGAGCAATTCTATGACAACTTATCTATGTCACTTTGCGACAGGCCGGTCATTTCCGCAATGGCGTCTATATCCATACCAGCAAGAAGCATCTTTTTGGCAATCCGCTTCGCACTTTCCGCCTGACCTTCTGCCAAACCAACTTCTCGTCCCTCTGCCAAACCTTCGGCACGACCTTCTTTGCGACCTTCTTCACGACCTTCAGCCAAACCTTCGGCTCGACCTTGCTCACGTCCTTGTTCACGCCCTTGCTCCAAGGCTGTGTCGAGCGAGTTCTTTATGTCGCGGTAAGCCTTCAAACTGTCCTCATACTCTTTCAGTTCCGTGGGCGTAAACTTGGCGATCTCCGCTTCCTCAAAGAGTTTGGTGAACACCTTTTCTTTCAATGCCGCTGGGCGTTCATCCAATCGGGAGAGGTTCTTCAAGACATATAGCCACTTGTCGTAAAGCGTAACGAGTTCGTCCTCTGTTTTGTTGAACTTCGCTATCTCTACATACTTGAAAGTCAACTTGTCGTTGAACACCTTGTGGGTCTTCTTGTCAAGCAATCCAACGTCGTGGTTAATCTCGTTTGCATCAAACGCAGGCTCCTTCATGTCGAAGTTCAGCAAGGCAACGGCATAGACACGCTCAAGTTTGAAGTCCCAATCTGTGCTCTTGGGGGCTTGTTCGCGAATAGGAAACGTGGAATAGAACAACGAACGGTCTTTGAAAAACTGCTGAAAGGCGTTCTGCATCTCAACGATGAACTTCTCGCCACGCTCGTTTTCACAATAGACATCGAAGATAGCCTTGCGCTCAGCAAGAACATCACCCACATGCTCACTGTTCAAGTATTTCACATCAGTGATAACCTGGAAGCCCTCAAACAACGAATTGAGGAAGTTGATGAGCAAGTCCTTGTTTGGCTTCGTGCCGAAAATACGTTTGAAACCGAAGTCGGTCAATAGGCTGATATATCGTTCTTCTATCCTTCGCATACCCTATATAATAT
>CAVKVO010000026.1:0-16828 GCA_963659575.1 Prevotella sp. CAG:1031 | reverse complement strand
GGGAAGTCAGACGGCGAAAGCCCAGCGGTCGCAGACGGCAAAGAAAGCGACATTCGTGGAAGGCAAAATCCGCGTAAAGCTCCAGACTGACATTGCGTCGAAGGTTTCGGGCGCAGTGACGACTTCGGGAGTGGCAAAGTCGAAGAAAACCGCCTACGTGCAGACGGGTTTCAAACCGTTTGACCGCATAAGTCAGCAGGTGGGCGCAGTGAAGATGACACGCGTGTTCCCCTATGCCGGCAAGGACGAGGCGAGACACAAGAAGGAAGGTCTCGACCGATGGTACGACATATCCTACGACGCCAAGGACATGTCGCTGCTGCAAGTGAAAAACCTCTATAAGGCAGTGCCGGGCGTGGAGCACGCCCAGCGCGTGGTTGCCTACCAAATTGACGGCAACCCGACATACAGGGTGGCCACACAGGAGGAACTGGCGAGGGCGGCAGCAAAGTCATCGTTGGCCATGCCTTTCAACGACCCGTTGCTCTCCAGCCAGTGGCACTACTACAACGACGGATCACTCACGGGTTCGCTTGCGGGAGCCGACATCAACGTGTTTCCGGCATGGAACAACGGCTATACGGGTTCAAAGGACGTGGTTGTGGCCATCATCGACGGCGGTTTCCAGATAGACCATCCCGACCTGAAGGACAACCTCTGGATAAACCAGGCCGAGCTTAACGGCAAGCCTGGAGTGGACGACGACGGCGACGGATATGTTGATGACATATATGGCTACAACTTTGTGGTAAACTCGGCCAACATCACCTCACACCAGCATGGTACGCACGTGGCAGGTATCGTGGGCGCAACCAACAACAACGGCATCGGTGTGTCGGGCGTGGCTGGCGGCAACGACGGTACCGGCGGTGTCAAGATGATGGTGTGCCAGGTGTTCGACTCCAACGCCAGCGAGTCGGTCAACGCCAACTACGCCGGTGCACTCGTATATGCAGCCGACCGTGGCGCAAGCATAGCGCAGTGCTCATGGGGTTCGGCCGAGGCCGACGAAGAAGACAAGGCCATCTCTGAGGCCGTGCGCTACTTCACCAAGTATGGCGGCGGCGACAAGATGAACGGCGGATTGTGCATCTTCGCCACAGGAAACACCTCAAGCGAGGGAATGTTCTATCCCGGATGTCTCGACGAAGCGGTGGCCGTGGCGGCCTCAACACCAATGGGAACGGCAGCCACCTACTCTTCATACGGCACATGGGTGGACGTGACGGCACCGGGCGGCTACTCTGAAGCAGGTGAGAAATACGAGATTCTGAGCACATTGCCCAACAGTTCCTACGGATACATGGAAGGCACGTCGATGGCCTGTCCCCACGTGTCGGGTGTGGCTGCGCTCATACTCTCAAAATACGGCAACAAGAACTTCTCCAACGAGACGTTGCGCACGTTGCTCACATCGTCGGTAAACCGTCTGTACTACACCGGCGAGGAATATGTGGGCAAGTTCGGTTCGGGAGTAATCGATGCCTACAAGGCTTTGCAGGGCAGCGAGACAAGTGTGCCAGGCGCAGTGACCGACCTCACGGTGATTGCCTCGCACAACTACGTGACGTTGCAATGGACCATACCCGAGTCTGACGAGAAATCGGTGGACCATCATGTGGTGTATTACAGCAAGAGTCCGATAACCGCCGACACCGACCTTTCTACGCTCGACCGCAAGTCGATAGACACAAAATACTACAACTGCGGCGACCGTATGGAGGAGGAACTCGACGGTCTGGAGGCCATGACCACATACTACTTCACCATTGTGGCATACAACCGCTGGGGTAAGTCGTCGGCCATGTCGCCCGTTGTGGAGGCTACAACCAACGAAGGTCCTACAGCCAAGCTCAACACCGACGCACTCAGCATGCTAGTGGACGCCACAAAGTCGCCCTCAGCCACAGTGCGCTTCCGTGTACAGAACACAGGTAAGGGTATCCTTAAGTACAGTTTCACCACAGGCACACAGTCGGCTGTGATGTCGGCCAGCTCCACTGGACCCAAGCCCGCACCGGGACGCATCACGCCGTTTGCCGGCAAAGTGTCGTCGGAAACGAGCAGCACGACATCCTATCCGGTGGTCACCGCCGACTATCAGGTGGGCGACTATCCCGACACTCTGCGCTACAGCAAGTCGCTCAAGGCATATATCGGCGAGAACGACACCGAGTTGCCAAACGCCATGGCGCAGTACTTCTATGTAGACCCGACGAAATATCCCAACGGTTTCAACCTCACCGACCTGTATTTCCAAGGACAGTATGGCAAAGACCCTGTGCTTGAGATATACGACGGTTCGCGCTCCATATCAACGGCGACGCTGCTCACAAAGGTGAGCTACACCGACTGGGCATACAACCAATACCTGCCTCTCGAAGAGCAGCAGTTCTTCGCTCCCGGCAAGAGTTTTTGGATTGTGGCAAAGTTCCCGGCAGGGGTGCAGCGTCCGTTGGCGGTAGGCACAGCCAACACCGACGGCATACAGAACTACAGCTTCTACAGTTCGGACAACGGCGAGACATGGACCCAACTGTCGGAAGTGCTCAAAGGTTCGAGCTTTGAGAGCACAGCCGACAAACTCACATGGGCTGTGTATGCGATAAGCAAGAACCCCAACTGGAGTTCGGTATTGAGCACAGACCCCGCAGAGGGCGAGGTGGAAGCAGGCAAGACACAGACCGTGAAACTGTCGAACGACGGTCAGCCGCTCGTCAACGGCACATACAAGATGAAGCTCCACCTCAAGACCAACGAGGCCAAGACCACCGACAACAACATCACCGTGACGATGACGGTGAGCGGCTACAAGCCACAGGTGACGAGCAAGCAGCTCATTGACTTCGGCAGTCTGCTCGTGGGTCAGGAGTCTACCTACAGCATAGAGATAGCCAACACCGGCTACGGAGCATTCGCCACCAAGGGCGGAAGTTTCTACACATACAACGGCACGATGGCTTGCACGAGCGACCAGTTTAAGCTCGACCAGGTGTTGAAAGCCATTGCCGCACGCTCCAGCCGCACGCTCAACGTGACGTTCAAGCCCACCAAAGCGGGCAACTTCAGCGGTACGGTGACGCTCACCGACAAGAACGGACTGAAGCACTCGTTCACCGTGTGCGGTACGGCCATAGACCCGGCCAAGCTGAAGACCGCCCAGACCGACTTCGACCTCGGCGACCTTGAAGTGGGAGGCGAGGAGAAAACGGCTGTGATAAGCATCACCAACGAGGGCAAATACCCGTTGCAGTATGTGTTCCCGAAGTTCTCCGACAAGACCATCGAGGGTTCGGCCAAGGGTCATCGCTACGGCTACACCTACCAGACCAACGTGGACGGAGCCAACGACATTGCCTACGAGAGTGTGCCTGAACTCGACGACGAGGTGGACATCACGTCGCAGTTTGGCGATTTGTCGTGGCAGTCGGGTGCCGTGCCATTGGGATTCAAGTTCCCGTTCTACGGCAAAGACTACCAGGAGGTGTACATCAACTCGCGCGGAGCCGTGCAGATGGAGCGTTGCCAGACCGTGACCATCGGAGCCTTCGTACCTGACCCTGCCTCTGTAAAGGGTCTCGGCTACATCTCGGGCTACGCCAACAACGGCTATGGCGGCAACATGGACATGCTGCCCATCTCAAAAGTGAGCTACGGACACAAGGACGGCAAGTTCTATGTGGTGTATAAAGACGTGCAGGTACAGGGCTTAGACGGCACCTACACCACCATGAGTATGCACATGGTACTCGACGCTCAGGGCAACACCACTATATATTATGACGACTACGACCCGGCCACGATGCGCGACAGTGGTATACTCAACTACATAGGAATATGCGACGTTGAGAGTGCCGACCCGATGAGCGTTACCTACGCTGATATTGCACGCGCTGGCAATACATTCTACTCAAAGCTCACAAGCGGCAGTGTGGTGAAGATTGTGGCTCCGGGCAAGTTTATGGTGACGGGAGTTTCGAGTGCCGACGGATATGTGGGCATAGGCGAGACCAAGGAAGTGACCCTCACGGCCAAGGCCAACGAGAGTCTCTTTGCCGGCGAACTCACCAACCACATCATCATGCACACCAACGACCCCGAGGCATCGAGCAAGGTGTTTAACGTGACCGCCAACATCACAGGCGACAAGTTTGTGGCCGACGCGGTGATCGACTCTGCCAAGATTGACTTCGGCAAGGTGTTCCGCACCTCCGACCAGCACCGCACAATGCGTGTGCTCAACAATGGCACCAAGGCCGTGGAGGTAAGTACTATCGCCTTGAAGACAGGCGCAGTAAGCGTGGCCGACGACCTCAAGGCTGGCTTCACCGTGAAGCCCAACGAGAGCAAGGACGTGCGCGTGGTGCTGCCAACGGATGCGAGCGGTGCGGTGAGCGACACTGTTGTGGTGGCTTACGCTGACGGTACAAAGGCAGAGGTGCCTGTGGCAGCCGAGGTAATCGGTGTGCCTGTGGCCGCTGTAACTCCGGCCAAGGCTTCATTCACCACTCCTTATGGCGACGACGTTGAGACTTCGTTCACCATAACTAACAATGGCGACGAACCTATGACGGCCAGCACTGTGGCTGACTTCTGGTACGGACTGTCAAATGCGGTGGACGACAACCAGTCAACCATAAGATACGTTTACAGGACCAGTCAGGACTACCAGGAGGTGAAGTACAACTGGATTGACATACTCAACGACTACGACGAGCACTGCAATCTGGCCTATTACTACAACAACACCGACTACAAGGAGGTTGACCTGCCGTTTGAATTCCCGTTCTACGGCAAGAAATACACCAAGATGTATCTCTACAACAGTGGCTTCATGCAGTTCTCCAAACCTAAGGAAGACTACAAGATGTTCCCCGAACCGCCGGTGACTCTGCCCGACGGCGAGACATTCTACCGCAACATCATTGCTCCGCTGTGGGGTAACCACACGATGAACACAGGTTCGGTGGACGGTGTGTACTACAAGAAGTATGACGACCACGCCGTGGTGACGTTCAAGAACTATGGCAACTCGGTGATGTCGGGCTTCAACTTCCAGTGCGTGCTCTACAAAGACGGTTCGTATAAGTTCATGTACCAACTCGACGACGGCGGTATGCTCAACGGCATTTACGGTCTCGCCGGAGCGCAGGACGAGAACGCCAAGCGTGGTTTCGTGCTGCCGAGCATGTACATCAACCCCGGTACGGCCATCGAAATCAAGCCCGAGTTTGACTACGTGATAGCTCCTGGCAGTAGCGTTGACCTCGGTGTGATACTCAAGGCCGACAAGTTGGCCGACACATACGAGAACAATCTCACACTGAAGACCAACGACCCGAAGAGCGGCAAGATAGAGATACCTGTCACGCTCACCACAACTGGTGAGGCCATGCCAGTATTGCCGGAGACGCTTTCGGTAAAACAGGTGTATGACAACGAGTACTATCTGCCAGCACAGATGGACTTCACCGTGTCCAACGGTGGTCACAAGGCGTTCACGATAACCAACATCTCGTCTTCGCTCCTTGAGCCTGACGACGAGTATTCGTACGCAGCCCAGCTCCAGGTGTACCGCAGCAGCGGCAGCGACGACCCCAATCCGGGTCCGTTGGCAGTGAGCGAGGACGACAGTTACTCGTGGACTACCTACTGGCCGGGCGACAGCGAACCCATCGTCGTGGGCGACGAACCCGTGAAGATGAGGCTTCTGTATCTCAATGTGGCTTCGCCCAACACGGTTAGCGACAAGTTGCAGTTTGACATCGAGGGCTTTGACTCGCGCACGGTGGATGTGAACATCGCCATCACCAACGCTCCCAAGATGACATTCAGCAGCGACTCCATTATAATAAATAATGTGGACAGAGACTACACGGGTAGTCAGACGGTGACCATTGCCAACAACGGCAAGTACCAACTCGACTATACCCTCACGCTCGACCCTGCCGGCAACGACGTGTCGGTGGAGGACGAACTGGGCGACAACGACTGGGGCATAGGCGGACTGTCGGCTCCGGTGGTGAGCAGCAAGGCCATTGCCGAGAGCGACTCGCTGCAGAGCGTGTTCAAACAGCACCTGTTCAGCTTTGCCGACACCAAGGCCATGAAGAAGATGGCCAAGGCAAGCAAGTCAAGCGCCTACATCTGGGACGACCCTGTGGCTGGCGATGCCTCCACACCCGACGCTCCGGAGCACACCAACGCCCTGTATCACCCCATCATGCAACCCGTTTCGAGCGCAAAGGTGGCTGTGATGGGCGTAGGCTCTGAAAACACCGACGAGAACTTCTATGCGGCCACACGCTACACGGCTCCTGCCGAGGGCTTCAACCTCAGCCACGTGTTCTTCGTAGGCACGGTGGGTCCGCTGGAAAACGTGGATGTGGAAGGTAGCGTGGTGCTCGGCGACAACGTGGCAGCCACAAAGAATGTCATTGCCAAGGGCAAACTGCGCATCGATAGTGACGAACCCACCAACGGCGGCTACTACGGTACCCCGCGCACACTGAAGTTTGACAACCCCGTGTACATCAACCCGGGCGAATCGTTCTACATCGTGCTCAAATATCCTGCCGGATATATGGGCAACGCTCTCATGGTGTCGAAAGACGGCGACCTCGTGGACAACCGCTACATGGCTTATCTTGAGGACATGGGCGGATGGATAGACATAGAGAGTGCCATCAACTCGTCGTACGGTTATGGTGCGTTTGGCTACTTTATGACCGCTCTTGAGGAGCAGCCCGGCAAACCGTGGATACAGCTTTCGGCCGACACGAAGACCGACAACACCATCGAGGTGGGACAAACTGCTGACATGAAGATTGACCTGACTGCCGCCTCGGCCTACTACGACCACGGCAACAAGGCCACCATCGTGGTGCGGTCGAACGACCCGTCGAAGCGTGTATACAACTATCACGTGTACTTGAACCGCAACGGTGCACCCACAGTAACCGCTCCCAAGTCGACCACCACCGTGGCGCAGGGCGGCACAGCCACAGTGAAACTGACCGTGGCCGACACTGAGGGCGACGCGTTTACAGTGAGCGTGGCTGACGAGACAGGTGTGGCAAGCATTGAGACTGCAACCAACAGCGACGGCACAACCGACGGCGTGACCCTCACCGACGACGGTGCGGTGAGCGTAGAGGCTGGCAAGTCGCTCACGCTCGGCGTGAAGTTGGCTCCCGACTTCAGCGTTCCTGCGGGTCTGGCCACATTCACCGTGACGGCTACCGACGCCAACGGCAACTCGTCGCAAACCGATGTGACATACAGTGTGGAGGCCACCAACCGTGCCCCGATATACACTGGAGCCGACGATTACACGCTCGCCGTTGGAGCGTTGTCTACCGAATACTCGTGGACATCGCTGTTTACCGACCCCGAGGGCGACGACATGACATACAATGCTTATGTGCTCAGTCCTGAGGCCGCCGTGCTCTACAAGTCTGACAACGGCTTTGTCATTGCAGCCAAAAAAGTTTCGGAGACCGAGCTTGTGCTCGCCGCAACCGACAGCAACGGTTCGACCACAACCGTGAGGAAGCCTCTCAAGATTGTTTCTGCCGCAGGCATTGGCACGGTTGAGGCCGACAATGGAGCGTTGACAGTGGATGCCGACGGCTCCAAGGTGACAGTGACCGTGGGTGAATACATGGCCGACGCCACATTCTACCTCTACGACGCAGCCGGCAAACTGCTTGGCAAGCTCCATGCGGAGAACATCGCCGCAGGACGTTCGCTGAGCTTCGGCCCAACCCGTCTGTTCCCCGGCGTCTACACCGTGCTCGTCAGCGGCGACGGCAAGACGCAGGTGGCTAAGTTTGCCGTAAGGTAAACGGCATCTGACTGATAATATTAAGGCGATCCTTTGTCCCAAGCACGGGATAAAGGGTCGCCTTTGTTTGAATCTTTAGCAGCATGAAGCCCAACTTGGCTGTTGAAGAAACCATTTATTATATGTCACTAAATCATGTTAACTAAGGAAGAAAAAGGCGGAGCGCGAGCATAATCTGAATCTTTTTTTCTAAATTTGCACGCAATAATTTTTTAAAGTTTCATTATGTCATCATTTATTGCAGACAAGATAGTGATGGACGGTTTGACATACGACGACGTCCTGCTAATCCCAGCTTATTCAGAAGTGTTGCCAAAGACGGTGGAGTTGAAGACCAAGTTTTCAAGGAACATCGAGTTGAACATCCCGTTCGTGACGGCAGCCATGGACACTGTTACCGAAGCGCAGATGGCAATAGCCATTGCACGTGAGGGTGGTATCGGAGTGATCCACAAAAACATGACCATAGACGAGCAAGCCCGTCAGGTAGCCATAGTGAAAAGAGCGGAAAACGGTATGATTTACGACCCCGTGACCATCCGCCGCGGTTCAACGGTGAAGGACGCTCTCGACATGATGGCCGAATATCACATCGGCGGTATACCCGTTGTTGACGAAGAAAACCACCTCGTGGGTATCGTGACCAACCGTGACCTGCGCTTCGAGCACCACATGGACAAGAAGGTGGACGATGTGATGTCGAAGGAAAACCTTGTGACCACACATCAGCAGACCGACCTTACGGCTGCAGCTCAGATTCTCCAGGAGAACAAAATAGAAAAGCTTCCTGTTGTGGACAAGGACAACCACATCGTAGGACTCATAACATATAAGGATATAACAAAGGCCAAGGACAAACCTATGGCTTGCAAGGACAGCAAAGGTCGCTTGCGCGTGGCTGCCGGTGTGGGCGTAACCGCTGACACCTTGACCCGTATGCAGGCTTTGGTTGACGCTGGTGCTGACGCAATTGTAATCGACACTGCACACGGCCATTCCAAATATGTGATAGAAAAACTGGTGGAAGCCAAGAAGGCATTCCCCGGCGTAGATATCGTTGTGGGCAACGTGGCCACTGGAGCAGCAGCAAAGATGTTGGTGGACAACGGTGCTGACGCGGTGAAAGTGGGCATCGGTCCGGGTTCTATCTGCACAACACGTGTCGTGGCAGGTGTGGGCGTTCCGCAGTTGTCCGCAGTATACGATGTGTACAGCGCTCTTCAGGGCACAGGCGTTCCATTGATAGCCGACGGTGGTCTGCGCTATTCTGGCGATGTGGTCAAGGCTCTTGCCGCTGGAGGAAGTGCAGTTATGATTGGTTCGCTTGTAGCTGGTACGGAAGAAAGTCCCGGTGAGACAATCATATTCAACGGAAGAAAGTTCAAGAGCTACCGCGGAATGGGTTCGCTGGAGGCCATGGAGCAGAAGAACGGTTCAAAGGACCGCTACTTCCAGGGCGACACAAAGGACGTGAAGAAGCTCGTGCCCGAGGGTATCGCAGGACGCGTGCCTTACAAGGGAACGGTGCAGGAAGTGGTTTATCAGCTCGTGGGCGGTTTGCGCTCCGGCATGGGCTACTGCGGTGCCGGCGACATTGAGACTCTGCACGGTGCAAAGTTCACTCGCATTACCAATGCAGGTGTGCTCGAAAGCCATCCGCACGACATCTCGATAACGAGCGAAGCCCCGAACTATTCGAGACCTAACGACTAAGACTTCATAACATAGATAAGGGGGATTATGGCAATTGATCCATAATCCCCCATTTCAAAGATACAACATCCGTATATATATTATCGCGAAAAACCGAGGAAAGACCGATGGACAGAAAAACAATCGTGGGCATCTTGATGTGCTGCCCGCTGCTTGCAGGCGCACAAACGCAGGACGACCCGGTGATTATGAGCATTAACGGCCAGCCTGTGATGCGCTCCGAGTTTGAATATTCGTACAACAAGAACAACTCTGAGGGCGTGATAGACAAGAAGTCCGTTGATGAATATGTAGACCTTTTCGTCAATTACAAGTTGAAAGTGGCCGCCGCGCTCGATGCAAAGCTGGACACTGCGGCCTCTTTCAAAAAAGAATTTGCCCAATACCGCGACTTGCAGGTTCGTCCGACGTTCGTCACAAACGCTGACGTGGAGCGCGAGGCAAAGAAGATATACGAAAACACCAAGCAGCGCATAGGTCCGCAGGGACTAATACGTCCGGCTCACATTCTGCTGAAGCTCGACCAGAAGGCTGGACCCGACGAGCAGAAGAAGGTAAAGGCTCGCATTGATTCTATATATAATGCGTTGAAGGCCGGTGCCGACTTTGCCAAGATGGCGGAGAAATATTCGCAGGATCCGGGAACGGCACGCAAGGGCGGACAGCTGCCTTGGATTGGTCCGAAGCAGACTTT
This sequence comes from Prevotella sp. CAG:1031, assembly GCA_963659575.1. Taxonomy (GTDB): domain Bacteria; phylum Bacteroidota; class Bacteroidia; order Bacteroidales; family Bacteroidaceae; genus Prevotella. Next base: position 6,575 of record CAVKVO010000026.1, on the reverse strand, counting down.
CCCCGAATTTGAAACCAAGGCGTATGCGCTGAAAGTGGGTGAAATGAGCACTCCTTTTGAGACTCCCGTCGGTTATCACATTGTTCTTATGAAAGACCGCAAGCAGTTGGAACCGTATGATTCGCTGCGCTCAAACATATTGCAGTTTATCGAGCAGCGCAACATCCGCGAACAGATTGCCTCGGCAAACATCGACACGATTGTGGCAAGGTCACACGGCAGTCTCACCGTGGACAAGGTTATGGCCGACAGAACGGACTCTCTGGTGGCCGCAAACCCCGATTTGCGCAATCTTATACGTGAGTATCACGACGGACTTCTGCTCTACGAAATCAGCAACCGCACCGTTTGGGACAAGGCTTCAAAGGACGAGGAAGGACTGAAGGAGTTTTTCAAGAAGAACAAGAAGAAGTACGCTTGGACGGAACCTCGCTTCAAGGGTATCGCTTATCACGTAAAGACCCAAGAAGACGTGAAGGCGGTGAAGGATTGCGTGAAGAAACTGGATTTCGACCAATGGAACGAGGCTCTTCGCAGAACGTTCAATCCCGATTCGGTGATACGCATAAGGGCAGAAAAGGGTCTGTTCAAGAAGGGCGACAACGCTTTGGTTGACCGCAATGTGTTCAAGAAGGACACGGTTGTGACCGAAACGAAGGACTATCCCATTGACGCAACCTACGGTAAGGTGCTGAAGAAAGGACCGGAAGACTATACTGACGTGCGCGGAGCAGTGACCGCCGACTATCAGGATGCTCTCGAAAAGGAGTGGGTGGCTGACTTGCGCAGAAGATATAATGTCGTTGTCAACAAGGAAGTGCTGTCAACGGTAAACAATCATAAGGGTGGTTCTATAAATTAGCTTTGACAGATTGCGCGGCTATTTTCGAGTTCAATGTGTTTGCGAGTGAAAGAGTATAGCGGGCTATACGACTGAACGAGTAAACAGATTGAACCGAAAAGAGACCGCAAGATGACAAAACGTAAATCATCCAACATTAAACAAAATAACGGTGGTAATTTATAGAACCACCCATAAGTAAGAAGATGAAAAAGAATACAGGCGTAGTACGCTGTCTAGCACTGGGACTGCTGGCCTTTGCCGCTATTTCCGCCACAAAGGCTGACGACAACACAACGTCGGACGGCAGAAATGTCATTGACGAAGTGCTCTGGATAGTGGGCGACGAGGCCATTTTGAAGTCAGATGTCGAGACCGCACGGTTGCAGGCACTGCAGGAAGGCACCAAATGGAAAGGCGATCCTGACTGCGTGATACCGGAACAGTTGGCAGTTCAAAAGCTTTTTCTCCATCAGGCGGCCATCGACAGTGTGGAAGTGACCGAAACGGAAATCATGTCTGCCGTGGAAGAGCGCATAAGCGACTGGATACAGCAGACTGGTTCGCGCGAAAAACTGGAGGAATACCGCAAGATGAGCATCACCGAGATGCGCAACGAACTGCACGACGTGCTGAAAAACATGATGCTGACGCAGCGCATGAAGAGCAAACTCGTGGAGAACGTCAAGGTAACTCCGTCGGATGTGCGCCGCTACTACAACTCCGTGTCCAAGGACAGTCTGCCTTTTGTGCCGACAGAGGTTGAGGTGGAAATCATAACGCAGACTCCAGCCATCGAGCAGGAGGAGATTAACCGCGTGAAAGATGAGCTTCGTGACTTCACGGACAGAATAAACAAGGGCGAAACATCGTTTGCTACACTCGCCCGACTGTATTCTGAGGACCCCGGAACAGCACGCCGTGGCGGTGAACTCGACTATACCGGTCGTGGAACACTTGATCCGGCTTTTGCCGCAGTAGCGTTCAACCTGACAGACCCGACAAAGGTGTCGAAGATAGTGGAGTCGGAGTTTGGCTATCACATCATTCAGCTCATTGACAAGCGCGGCGACAAGATAAAGGTGCGCCACATTTTGATAAAGCCGAAGGTATCGCAGGCCGCAATAGACAAGTCTTTGTTGCGTCTGGACTCCATCCGCAACGACATTGTTGCCGGCACTTTCACCTTTGAAGCAGGTGCTTCGGTAATCTCCGACGACAAGGAGACGCGCAACAACCACGGACTTATGGCCAACGCATTGGACATCGGCGAATACACATCAAAGTTCCGCATGCAGGACCTGCCGTCTGAAGTGGCACGCGTGGTTGACACAATGGCCGTGGGAGCAGTGTCCGCTCCGTTTGAGATGATAAACACTCAGGGCAAAACGGTGTGTGCCATTGTGAAAGTGAAGAGCAGAATAGACGGTCACAAGGCGAATATCACCGACGACTACCAGACATTGAAAGACCTTGTGCTCAACAAACAGCGCGAAAAGGTGCTCAATGAATGGGTGACTGACAAGATAAAAACCACTTATACGCGCATCAACGACCGCTATAAGAACTGTGATTTTGAATACGCAGGCTGGATTAAGTAATGTTCAAAAAGTATCCAAGGACAATCTTTAACGGGATTAAATCCTCGAAAACATACGGGCATAGAATCGCAATCATTGCGGTTCTGTGCCTGTTTGGACTATGCGCAGCCCAGTCGATGCTGCCGTTGTCGGGGTTGTTGGCGCTGCCGTCGGGAGCATCAATGCTGCCTTCGTCAGGACTGTTGATGCTTCCTTCGGGTTCATCTGCACAACCCATAGGGCAAACAAAGCACCTTTCGGAGCAGTCGAAGCGGCAGACAAAGAAGCGCAAGGGTACGCGCAAGCCCAAGATGGCGGACAACCGTGTGTATCTTGTCCATGCAAACGAGTTGAGTTATAATGAATTTGAGAATCCCGGAGCGCAGATTCTCAACGGCAAAGTGCAGTTTAAACATCAGGGAGCACAACTGTTTTGCGACAGCGCCCACTTCTATGAATCCACCAACTCGTTTGAAGCCTTCGGTCATGTCAAGATGTATCAGGGCGACACCCTGTCTCTTTTCAGCGACTACGCCTTTTATGACGGCAACGAACAGATGGCTGAAGCGCGCCACAACGTAGTGCTCAAGCACCGCAAGACCACTACTCTCTATACCGACAGCCTCAATTTTGACCGCCTTTACAACACCGGTTACTTCTTCAACGGCGGCAAACTTGTGGACAGACAGACTACACTCACCTCCGATTGGGGCGAGTATAACACCGAAACCAAGCAAGCTGACTTTTATTACGACGTGCGCATGAAGGGCAAGGACTACTACCTTACCTCCGACACGCTACATTATGACACCGACAAATCGCTGGCTCACGTCACAGGACCGTCGCATATCACGTCGGGAAAGAGTCGCATCTACACCGAAGACGGCTACTATGACACCCGCACCGAGCGGTCGCAGCTCTACGGACGTTCCACAATGAGGAACGACGGGCGCACAATGGTGGGCGACAGTGTATACCACGACAGCAAGAACGGCACGAGCGAGGCGTTCCGCAATGTGGTTTACATCGACTCAATCAACAAGAACATGCTCACCGGCGACTACTGCTGGTACAACGAAAAGACGGGGTTTGCCCTTGCCACCAAGCGTGCCGTGGCCATCGACTATTCGCAAAAGGACTCGCTTTTCATGCACGCCGACACCTTTAAGATATACACCCACAACATCAACACCGACTCCGTCTACCGCAAGATACACGCTTTCCACAAGGTGCGTGCCTATCGTGTGGACGTACAGGCCGTGTGCGACTCGCTTGTGTACAACTCCAAGGACTCGTGCATGACCATGTATCACGACCCGATTGTGTGGAACAACAACCAGCAGTTGCTCGGCGAGGTGATTGAGGTGTATATGAAAGACTCCACAATCAACCGTGCCCACGTCATCGGACAGGCGTTTTCCATAGAGCAGATGCCCGACACGGTGCACTACAATCAGGTGTCTTCCAAGGAGATGTTCGCCTATTTCAAGAAAGGGGAGATTGACGAAGCCGAGGCAAACGACAATGTGCTGATTGTGTACTATCCCGTTGAGGAGAGCGACAGTTCCCTTCTCGGTCTGAACTACACCGAAACGAGTCGTCTGCGTATGTTCATGGAAAACCGGAAGATGAAGAAGATATGGATGCCGAAGGCCGAAGGTGTGATGTATCCCATGACGCAGATACCGCCGGAGAAGAAGTTCCTGCCCAATTTCGCATGGTTTGACTATGTCAGACCGCTCGACAAGGACGACATATTCAACTGGCGAGGCAAGAAAGCCGGTACGGAGCTGAAGGTAATCAAGCGCAAAGAGGCTCCGCTGCAGCATCTTCCGTCAGCACCGCAAGGCGAATCGCAGCAACCGGTTTCGCACTCCGACGAAGCAAAAGCAGCACCGAAAGAGGACGCAGAGGCAAAGTCTAAAACGCAACATACGGAAGATAAATCTCAACAACCCGAGGAAAAACAAGCGGAAAAGGAGGTGAAAGATGTCACTGTTCAGCCAACGCAAGCCAAGGAAGTTCAGCCATAATTATATATATGTGGACGAACGGGCCGACCGTTTGCGTGAGATAGAGGAGCGTGCCAAGCGTGATTTGGGCATGGAAACCTCTTTTGGTTACCGTCCCGACAGTCTTCGAGGAGCGTTTTCCGCAGGACGTGACTCCCACAATCGCCGTGGCTTTGGCCGTGGGGCAACCGTTTCGCTGCCCATGATTGCTACCATCATTCTACTCTTGATACTTATCGGCTATTGCCTTTTGGCGTAACGCCGGGCGACAACCGCAGCGGTTTGGCGGAAAGGGTGGTGATTTGCGAAGCCATTAAAAAACTTTCCCATTCCGTTTTTTTAGTATTTTTCTTTAACGAAACGAACCTTTATGAGTGATATAATACAACTGCTTCCCGACTCAGTGGCCAACCAGATAGCCGCCGGAGAGGTAATCCAGCGTCCCGCATCGGTGATCAAGGAACTCGTGGAGAACGCCATCGACGCCGGAGCGAGCACCATTGAGGTGCTTGTGGTGGATGCCGGGCGCACCTCAATACAGGTGATTGACAACGGCAAGGGCATGACCGAGACCGATGCCCGTATGTCTTTCGAGCGTCATGCCACCTCGAAGATACGCAAGGCCGACGACCTTTTCGCCCTTCACACCATGGGTTTCCGTGGCGAGGCGTTGGCTTCCATCGCAGCCGTGGCGCAGGTGGAACTGCGCACCCGCACTGCCGCCAGTGAGATTGGCACATTGGTGTCCATCGCAGGGTCGGGCATCACCGGTCAGGAACCCGTTTCGTGTCCCGTTGGCAGCAACTTTCTCGTGAAAAACCTTTTTTTTAATGTTCCCGCCAGACGCAAGTTTCTCAAGACAAACGCCACCGAACTGAACAATATCGTGACGGCCTACGAGCGCATAGTGCTGGTATATCCCGACATAAAGTTCACTCTCCACAGCAACGGCACCGAACTCATGTGCCTGCGTTCCGGCAGTTTGCGCCAGCGCATAGCCGACGTGTTCGGCAAACGCTTCAACCAGGAGATTCTTCCCGTCAACGTTGAAACCACATTGTGCCGCATCCACGGTTTTGTGGGCAAACCCGAAGCGGCGAGAAAGAAGGGTGTTCACGAATATTTCTTCGTCAACGGCCGCTACATGAAGCACCCCTATTTCCACAAAGCCGTGATGGGAGCCTACGATAGACTTGTGCCGCAGGGTTATGTCGTGCCTTATTTCATCTACTTTGAGGTGAATCCTGCCGACATAGATGTCAACATACATCCCACCAAGACCGAGATTAAGTTTGAAAACGAGCAGGCCGTGTGGCAGATACTGTCCGCTGCCGTCAAGGATGCCATAGGTCAGTTTTGCGAAATACCCTCGATTGACTTCGACACCGAGGGCAAACCCGACATCCCGGTGTTTGCTCCCAATACCGACGCGGCACCGCCTTCACCTTCATACAACCCCTCCTACAATCCTTTCAGCCAGGGTTCGTCGGCCAAAGCCAAGCCTCTTGACAATTGGGAACAACTCTATAGCGGAATCGAGAGTAGTAGTACCCCGGAAGAGCAGCCCGATTTGTTCGGCATGGAGGCAGCCCCGGAACCCGAAGAGAGCCAGGTTGTTTCCGGCAGCGAACTGAGTGAAGACCGCTCGCCGGCTCACTATCAGTATAAAGGCAAATATATAATGACGGCAGTCAAGTCGGGACTGATGATTATCGACCAGCACCGTGCCGACCTCCGTGTGCGCTACGAGCGCTATCTCGCCCAGTTCAACGCCCGTGCGGTGCAGTCGCAACGGGTGTTGTTCCCCGAAGCGGTGCAGTTCTCACCGTCCGACACCGTGCTTGTGGGCAAACTCCTGCCCGAACTTGCGGCCTTGGGTTTCGAACTCACCGACCTTGGCCACAACAGTTATGCCGTAAACAGTGTTCCGGCAGGACTTGACGGTATTAATTACGTAGAGTTGCTCACGTCGATGGTGGCCGATGCCGCCGAAAAGGAGGCTGCTTCAGCCGAAGAAATCAACCGTTCGCTGGCCCTGAGCATGGCGCGCAGTGCCGCCGTGGCCGAAGGTCAGGTGCTCAGCAACAGCGAAATGGAGAGCATTGTCAACGAACTGTTCTCCTGTTCCAACGTTAACTATAC
>CAVKVO010000025.1:0-16856 GCA_963659575.1 Prevotella sp. CAG:1031 | reverse complement strand
GCCTAAAAATACAGGGCAAACTTGCACAACTTATTCTTTTCACATTACTAAAAAAACAAGCCGCGTGCCATTCGCAAGGGAATAGCACGCGGCATATTGTTTTATGAAGCCCCTAAAGACAGGGCGTTTGTCAGGTCTTTACTTGAACGGCAGATACCAACGGCTCTCGTTGTAGAGCACACTGGCGTCGCGTCCGTCGATGGAGAGCTTGTTGACGAGCCACTCGGTACCGAAGTTTGCACCATAGATGCCGGCGTCGTTCTTGTGGCGGGTCATGCGGAGCAAGTCAGGGAAACGAGTTCCCTCAAAGGCTGCCTCCAAAGCATACTCGTCGCAGATGAGGTCTTCAACGGCATTCTGGATTTCTGCTGTGCTCAGCTTAGCCATAATCTCAGCAGCAGTTCCGTTTTCCGTCTCAGGCACTGTCACCCTGCCGGGGAACCTTGCAGCCAACTCCTTAACCTTGTTGACAACGATAGTGTCCATTTGGTAAGGTGAGCAGCCGGGATAGTTGCCGTCGAAGGTGTAGCCAGTACCGTAAGAGTGAACACCAGCGAAAGAGCGAACCTTGCTCAAACCGCCATCCTCGTAGGTAGTGCTGAACTTATACTTGTTGGTAGTTGAGAGGAAAGGCACTGTGGTCTGCAGCATCTGACGGGTAGAGTCGCCGATGTAGGTGACGGTGCTTTCCAGAAGTCTGTCGCTGATACCGTCCTTGAGAATAGCGAAGGCTGCATCAGGATAACCCATGCGGTTGAGAGCTTCAGCCAAGCGCAGATAGACTGTGGTCTGGCGATACAGATACATATTGCCGTAAGTGTATTTGCTCATCCACCATTTTGTGGTGTCGTTCTCCTCACCACGGTTAAGTCCGGCAGTCTGTGAGAGATAGTTGGCCAAACGTCTGTCGCCAGCCTTGATGTAATAGAGTTCGTTGTCTTCACCATTACGCATCTTGTAGTATACATCCTGTGCGTCGCTCAGATTGCGCAGAGCCGACGAAGGCAGTATCTGCATGTTGTCAAGAATGTATTCCGAACGTGTGCCATAGTAGTCATAGCCGAACGCCTCGGGCACAACTGTGGTGGTACCCTGACGAGAGTTCACCGGCATGGTGATAGCTGTGATCAGGTCGGTCTGGTTGTTAGCCGAATATCTGCCGCTCCAGCTGGTTGCACCATTGATGTCGATGGTTGCGCCCTGGGGCATTTCCACCTTAGAACTTCCGGCGCCATAGCGGTTGTTGTTCTGTGCCAACTGGGGAGTGCAGCGCACCTCGTTGTTGATGAGGTAGCGTGCATAGGCAGCGGCAGCCTTGGTGTACTGGCCGTCCTCAAGATAGAGGTCGCCCAAAACGAGAGCCACCGGCACATACTGCTTAGAGGCAGTGAGCTGCTTGGCGGTTCCGAAGTTGGTGGAACCGATGGCCTGTGAAGTCACACCGCTGGTGGGCACTGACATGTCAGCATACTGCTCCAAGTCGGGAGCCAATGCAGCGACGATGCCTGAGATATCTTTCTCTTCAAACCGTGTCTCGTTGATCTGCGAGATGGTGGTAAGCGGCTGGGTGAAGAACGGCACACGCTTGTAGTTGCGCACCAACTGCAGATAAGCCCAAGCACGGAAAGCCTTGATGGCGGCATACTCCGGCATGACCACCTGTGTGCTACCGGTGAGCAGCGAGGTGTCGCGGTGAGCTATGTAGTAGTTGCAGTTGTTGATGATGCGGTAGTAGGCATAGGCACTGTCATACTTGCCCACTGCGGTGTCGTTGTACTCGTAGAGCGAACGGAGACTCTTGTCGGTGTTCTCATTGGTCTTCACCAAGTCACCGCGCATCTCTCCGGTGAACACATACTGGTCGGCCACCTGCTGCACAGCCTGAAGTACACCGAAAGCATAGAAGATAGAGTCGGTCTTCTGGCTTATCGAGGGGTCAATCAGCTGGCGGTCGCTATCTGTTTCCAGCATGTCGGAGCACGAAGTGGCTCCGAACACGCCGGCTAAAGTCATCAAGGACAATAATATCTTTTTCATCTTTTCTGCTTTGTTTAGAGGTTAATCTTTACTCCTGCCAGGAAGTTGCGTCCGTAAGAGAGAGTACCGCAGTCGATGCCCTGCCAGAGCACGCCGTTGGCTGCACTAACTTCGGGGTCGCTGCCAAGATACTTCGTGAGGGTGAACACGTTTTGAGCCTCTGCCCACACGGTCAGACCCTGAAGCCATGTCCATGAACTTGGCACAGGTATGCTGTAGGTGAGTTTCACGGTCTTGAGGCGCAGATAGCTGCCATCCTCTATCCAACGGTCGCTGAAGCGGTTGTTGCCCATCGGGTCGCCATAGCAAGCGCGCGGCAGAGTGGCCTGCTGACCCTCATAGCGCCAACGGCCTGTTTCGGCCACCTGCTGGTTGTAGAGAGTGGAACCGGAATTGAGCACAGAACGCTGGTAGTTGTAGATGTCGTTGCCCAAGCTATAGTTGAAACCGATGTTGAGGGTAAGTCTCTTCCAGCTTACGTTAGCGAAGATGTTACCGTAGATATCGGGGTTGGGGTCGCCGATTATCACCTTGTCGTTGTCATCGATAACGCCGTCGCCGTTGATGTCAGTGAAGTGAACGTCGCCAGCCTTGAAATACTGCTTGGCACCGGTGTTGTCGGTCATGTAGAGATAGTCGCCATTGCCAGCGGCCTTGGCGTCAGCGTCGGTTGAGAACACGCCCTGGGTCTTGTAGCCGTAGAACACGCCAACGGGGCAACCCTCACGGGTGAGGATGTTGCTGGTGCCGTATACTGAGCTAACCATATCCTTGCCGTCGGGCAAAGACTTCACCTTATTCTTATAGTGACCTACAGAAGCTCCAATCTCAGCTGTCCAGTCTTTGGTGGCAACCGGTTTTACGGAGAACTGCAACTCAAAACCGTTGTTCTGCAAAGATCCGCCGTTGGTCCAGTAGTTGTTGATACCGCCCACAGGGTTCTTGAAGTTCACGAGAGTAAGCAGGTTGTTGGTGTTGTGCAAGAAGTAGTCGAAGCCTACGCTAACACGGTTGTGAAGCAGGTTGGCCTGCAAACCGATGTTCCACTTGTAGGTTGTCTCCCACTGAATCTCGTCGTTACCGATGTTGGTGAGCTGAAGGCCAGTGTACTTCTGGTTGTAGCGCACTGTAGTGTAAGTGGTACGTGCGGCATAGTTGCTGATGTCGTCGTTGCCGCTCATGTCAAATCCGGCGTTGATGCGCAGATAGTCGATGCCTGAGTTCTTGGGGAACCAGCTCTCGTTGGTGAGCACCCAACCCAACTGCACGCTGGGGAACAAAGCCCACTGCACACCAGCCAGCTTCAGTCCATTGGCCTTGCTGCCAAAACGGCTGTTGGCCTCGGCTGAAAGCGAGAGTGTAACGAAGTAGCGGTTCATGTAGTTGTAGTCGCCATTGACATACCACATCATATACTTCCACACGTCGCCGTCGCCACCGATGTTAGGATAAGGCTCGGTGCTGAGCACGGGGTTCTTGTCGGAAGTCTCTCCGTTATACTGTGTAGAGAGGTCGCTGCCGTCGAAGTTGAAGTAGTTGTAGCGGAAACCACCGTATGCAGACACCGTGTGTGCGCCGTAGATGTGGCTCCAGTCGAGACGGGTGTCGCTAACAAGGTTGCTTTCCTTGCTGAAGAGTGATGCAGCCTTGCTGGTAACGGTACCGATACCAGACACCTGGAACGACGGAACGCCATTGTAGGGACGGTGGTAACGCTGTGCATTACGGTTCAAGGTGTAGCTTATATCCTCAGTGAGGTGGAAGCCACGGCCAAGGTTGAACGTAGGAACAAGGCGGATGTTGAAGTAAGTGTTCTCCGCACGGTTCTTGTTGTCGCCCGAACCGTAAGCCAAGATGGCCGACGGGTTGGCCAAAGAATACTCTGAACCAAGCTGACTGTAGATATCGTCGGCTCCGTAGAGCAGAGAAGTAAATCCGCCAGTGATCTTGTTGTACTGGTAAGGAGCCACGATGGGAGCCTTGATCAGCGACAGGAACGTGGGCGAAGTGATGGCACCTGCGGTAAGGTCGGCAGGCACTCCGTCGTCAAACACGTTGTTGTTGGTGCGGGCGAAAGAGATGTCGAACTTGGTGTCGAGCCACTTCACGATGTTGATGTCGGTGTTGAAACGTATGTTCAGACGGTCAAAGTCGTTGCCCTTGGCTGTGCTCTCAGCTGACATGTAGCCCACAGAGAGGTTGTACATACCTACGTCGTCACCACCCTGCACGTTGATGCTGTAGTTCTGCGATATGGCAGTGCGGTAAGCCTCCTTGGTCCAGTCGGTGTTGTTGTGGTATGTGTGGTAGTAGTAGCCGTTGGGGTCGTCGTTCAAGAAGTTGTAGTCAATCTTGTTTGTACCCGTAAGCTCGGTATTTTCAGAGATGGTACCGAGCATCTCGGCTGCATACGAACGATACTGCGAAGAGTTCATCATCGTAGGCAGTTTGGGTATGAGCGACACACCAGCCGAAATGTTGGCGTCGATGCGTGTGGCCATAGAGTGACCGCGCTTGGTCTCGATGAGCACCACGCCGTTGGCACCGCGCGAACCGTAGAGAGCGGTAGCGTTCTTGAGCACCGTCACCTTCTCAATATCGTCGGGCGATATGTTGGCGAGGATATTGTTGAACTGTCCCTCGTGCAGCGAGGTGCGGTTGTACTGCATGTCCTGCTCCACACCATCAACGATAACGAGAGGCTGCGAATTGGCGTTGAGCGAATTGAGACCGCGGATGAACATTGACGAACCAATGCCGGGAGCGGCAGAGCGCGACAGTGCGCGAACGTCACCGCCAAGCTGATTGCCGAATACCTCGTCGACCGAAGCTCCGCCACGCGTTACGTCAGCCGAGCGGCGTGCGGTAATGGTGGTACCGTCTTCATACATCGGAGCGAACTTGTCGCTGAGCATATATATCTGCACGTTCTGACTCTCGTCGCCAGCCTTCACACCCACCTGCTGCGACAGATAGTCGGGCGTGTGGACATAGAGTGAGGTGACAAACTTGGGCACCTTGATGGCAAACGAGCCGTCCTCTTCGGTCATGGCCGTATAGCGTTTGTTGCCCAAAGCCTGCAACTGCACTCCGCTGAGGGGCTTGTTGGTGGCTTTGTCATACACCACGCCTTTCAGAGTCACTGTAGGATAAGTCTTTTGTGCGACCACCTTCTTAGGCTTCTTCACCTCTGTGGCTTCCTCGTCGCCGTCCACACTCTGTGCGAAAGTGTAGGCATTGACTCCCAAGGCAAAGACGCAGGCAGTAAGTCGGAGACCATACTTCTGCATTATGTCATTTATGTTTTTCATATTCATCAGTCTTCTTTAGTTGCATTGTAATCACCTTTTGACACCGGGCGCAGCAGCACCTTCATCAGTCGTATCTCGCGGTTGTACTTTTCGCGTACGCTCTTGGTCATGTTCGGCACCTTGATGTTGAGCGACGGTCCAACACCTGTGCTGGCGTAAGACACGGGCAATGTAATTTCACCCAACTTCACAGTGTCGGGCAGAGCCTTGCCATTCTCGTCAAAGCGGCGTGAATAGGAGTTGTCAATGTCAAACGCCACCTGCTTCTTGTCTGTCGCCGGATTTATCGTACCGTCAGAGCTGAAGCGCCATGCAGTGGTGGTCTTCACATTGTCGCCTACCTGCGAATAATACATAGTGAACTTGTATGTGTTGGGCAGGGTGTCTATCGAAGCCGAAGACGTTGAGTAGGGAGGTGCCAACACTACATATACATTATAAGAACCGGAAGTCACGTCAGGAAGCAGCACTTCCATTTCGGGCGAGTTGGTTCCGTTGGGCAACACATTATACCAAGACATTGTCTCGCTGTTGCGGAGAGAGTCGGTAAACGTCACAGATGTTCTCGATCCGCTTCCCAACTTCACCTTTATCACGTTGCTGCTTGTAGGAGTGAACCACAGCTCGGTGCTGTATACATCCCAAGGACGATAAGCCAAGGAGTCCATCACGAGACCCTGACCGTTGCTCATTCCAACCTTTGAACTTACCTGATGCAGGAGTTCTGCCGGGCTTGAAAGCATATATCTCTTTGAGGTGGTACGCACTGAGTCATCTTCAGCGAAATTGCTTGTCAGGAAACCTGTGTTGTAGGTGTCGTTGTTGCTGAACACGAGTATCTGTGCCAGGTTCTCATGCGCCAAGGAGTCCTTGAGGTAGTTTACCTTTGACACTGTATACACCTGGTCAACCACGTTGCCATTGGCGTCAGTACCGCGATAAGGGATATACTGCTTCAGCTTGTAGGCATTGGCAGCCTTTGACAGTTCAGCCTTCCATGACTCATTGGTGGGCAGAAGCACTGTGTAGGAACTGTCTTCCTCGCTGATTTTAGCCCTGAGACGATTGGCGAGAGTGTTGTATGTCACCATCACCGAGTCGATGTAGGTCTGCTTTCCGTCCACGATAGGACCTACAACGCTCTTCGACTCGTCAAGATACGACTCGTTGTACTTGCGGAAATAGGCTGCAACAGAATCGATGCCCAAGCTCTTGACCGTAGCGGTATCGCTAAAGAAGTCGAGAATGTTGGGGTAATACTGGGCAACACCGTTGATCTTGTGCATCACACCATTGGATCCGGCGATGTTGGTAACAGCAACCTGGATGCCGTCGAAGGTGCAAGAACCGTTGTTGGTGAAGTCATACGACTTGTTGTTCAGTGTACGTATGCGCTTGGGAGTGCTCCACGCACCGCTCACAACATAGTTGTAATTGGCGATATGGTTCTTCACAAACTGCTGTATGAGCTGTGTAGAATCAAGGTTTTCGTATTGGCTAACGTCCCATGAACCGTTGACCGGAGCCCACACAGTATAGCTGTTGGCGCTGTTGAGCACCTTGTCGTAGCCAGACTTGGTGAGCAACGAGGCGAACTGGCTCAAGTTGCTGTCGCCGTTAATATTCTCCCATAGGGTCTTGTCGGCCGAGGCATTGCCGTCCACGTATGCCTCATTGTAGTCGGAGAAGTCGGTACATGAGGTAGCCGACAGCAATGCTGCCGCTACCGCCATGATTCCGTAATATGTTTTCTTTTTCATTTTTCAGGCATTTAGTTGTTTAGAACCAGTCCTCAGAGTACTTGTCGTTGTCAACAACATCAACAGGTACAATCTCGATAAAGTCAAACTGCCACTTCAAAGCGTCGCTGGTGGTGGCGTTCTTCATGCGGAGCCAGTAGTCCTGACCCTGTTTCATCTCTACGCGGCCCAATATCTTGCGCAGCTGCGGTCCCATAGCGTCGCCGCGCTCGTTGTTCGCCTCCATATCAGGAGTGGTGTTTTCCGGGTGTCCAAAGACACTGGCGGGACCACGCATATAGCCACGTGTACGCATTGCCTTGTCGGAAGCTATACCCTGATCCTCCTCTTCATAGAACGGAGCCCAACCGATACGGGGGTCTGTACCGTCAATACGCATGTCAAGAGGGATGTCGAGGGCACGCATGTCCTGAATGTTGGACGACTCGCCAATGAAGAACTGAACGAAGCCCATGTGACTTGCGCAAGCATAATAGAAGCGCAGCTCATAAGTGCCACTTGTAGGTACATGAGGCAACTTGATGGCCAAGTCGTACTGTCCCCATCCCTGGAAAGAGTCAGACTGCCACAAGCGGTATTTTCCATGCACATTGTAGCGGAAGTAGTTCTTACCAGTGTAGCTCTTCACTGTCTCGAAATAGTCAAGCGGGAAAGCTATACGGCTACCACTGTTGCCACCATTGGCATCTTGAACTTCCTTCATCACCTTGTAGCGTATGCCGTTGTTGATAAATTCAGGAATAAAGGTAGTAACATCAATGCGCATACGCTCATGGAGCACACCGTTCGGAACATCCTGGTTGTAGACCAAAATATCCTTGATAGGATGCACGTAGCCATTGAGAGCCTGTATGTCGGTGCGCTCAATAACCACTCCCTTATTAAGCACGGGGTGCATACCGTCAGAGCCTCTTGTGCCAACCTCGTCGGTCAAAGTGTTGTTCTGCACCCAACGGTTGATGTAGAGAGTCTTGCTGCTCTTGCCGGGACGCCATATCTTCATCATGGTGTTGGGCAGCATGGTCTCGTAATAATCGAAGGGCTCGCCCTCGTTACAATAATTGTAATAGTTCCATGCGCCGTTTCCTTCCTGGCTCTTCTGTCCGTTGTCCTCAAACACAAGCTGGTCGGCAGCCATCTTCATGCCAATAATATGATAAGCAACGAACATGTTGAGAGCGTTGGTGCGGCTCGTATAGTCATCACCTGTACTTACCTTGAGACCCTTTTCACCAAGATACTCGTACCAAGCCGAAGCGCCTCCGTACTGGTTGTTAGCATACTGTACCAAATCATCGAACGAATTGATGCCCTTTGACTTGAACACAGCGTCAGGCTCAGCAAATACGGTAAAGCCATACTGGCATGTTGTAGGATACCAACAAGGAGTTGTGTTGTCATCGTTCAGACGATCTCCGTCCTCCATATAGTATGTCACGCCGCGGTCGGTCTTCGTCAAAGAATCGGCCAAGCCTGTTTTTTGCAGAGCCTCGCTGAAGATTGAGTATTCCTCCATGCGCTGCAGGGTCTCACCGATAAGACGAGACGAGCGAGGAATCACTCCGTCGATTATGTGAACATAACCGTTGCTCACCTCATTGCCCGAATTGACCACAGTAACGACATCGTTCAAGACGATGTTTCCTGTGTTAACATCAGTCTTGGTTGTGAAAGCACGTCCCAAGAATGTGTTAATACTCAAACCTGTTGTACTGCTGCCAAGGGTGATGGCATCGTAAAGACCGGAAACGAGATGATACTCTGAGATGTCGGTGCACAAGCTGTCGGAAAGTCCCTCAAGCGAGTTTGCCGTCATTCCGTTGTGAGGTATCAGAGCTTCCGTGTCGGTGTAGAGGCTGTCGATATACTTCATCACAGCCTGGTTGGTAGGCGCAAAGCAGGTGTACTGTCCGTAGGTTTCCATCTTCTGCGAATAGCCCGAGCGCGTCAATATGTAGTTGAATGCAGAAAGAGTGCTGTCTTTCTTCAAGAACGTCTCTACCGTATCGTCGGTAGAAGTATAGAGGTTAGACTCATCAATGTCCTTGATGCACGACACCGTGAGCAAACCCACACCCATCAAACCCAATGACAGGGTGCGAAGCTGTTTGTTGTTACGTATGTTCTTCATCTTATAATTCTCCTTGATAGATAGTTAGTTTTTCACCAAAGTCTTGCTCTTGTAAGCAGGATTCTGCTTGAGGTTGGCGTTCACCTTTATCTGACCCTCAAGCACAGGCAGATAAAGATAAGGTTCGGTCTTGGTCTTGCTCACCATAACGGCCTTGGAAGACACGGTTCCGAGCAGGTCAAGCATAGTCTTGTAGTTGCTAACAAAGGCTACGCCCTCATCGTTCAGCTCGTTCAGCGTCTTGGTATAATCTATACCTGTGACGTGACGGTAGTTGTAGCGCAGCAAGTCGAACCAGCGCTTACCCTCAAAGGCAAGTTCCCTCTGGCGCTCCTCAAGCACGAGCTCCTCTATGCCGTTCTTGGTCTGTGTCTGAGCCGACCACTTGAGCGAGTCACTTCCGAGCGAAGCTGTAGTGATGGAACGGTTGTTGACCACCTGAACCAAGCGGAAAGCGTCGTGCAGATACTTCTCCTGGCTGTCCTTCACTGAAGCCTTTTCCTCGTCGGTGGCGTTCTCGCCGGCATCTTCCGGAGCCAACTGAACAAGAGCCTCGGCCTTCATAAGCATCACGTCGGTGAGACGATAGATGATGAAGTTCTGAGCGTAGTTGGTATAATCGCGCTCGGGCTTTGTTTCACCGTCTCCCGCAGCAGTCAGATTCGACATCGAATTGTTGGAAACCATCTTGCGTACAGGATAAGTTTCAGAAGTAGAACCTTTGGCCTGAGCATAACGGTTGTAGTTCAAACGGTAGTCGGATGTCTTCGTATAGACGTTGCTTGCAGAAGCACTTGCGAAGATACCTGTAGCCTCCATATAGCCAGCCACACCGGTGCTGTTCTTATATTTGTTGTACAGCTGGCAGAGGCCTTCGTTGGAGTTCTGAGTACCGTCGAACTGCAGTTCAAAGATGGTCTCGTCAGAGTTCTGGTTGACAAAGATTTCGTTGAAAGCATCGGAACCTGTTATCAAAGGATATCCGGCAAGCTCAGTGCTTGTGTTTCCTGCATCGTAGTTCTGGCTCTTCTTTGAGTCAATCACAAGATTGCAATAGTCCACACACTTCTGGTAGTCGGCTGCATTGTGGTTGACCGAAGCCCTCCACAAGTACATATCAGCCAAGAGGGCATACATACCGTCCTTGTTGATGTAGCCATGATTGCGCCAGTCGGTGTAAGCCTGAGAAGAAAGGGCGTTGGGAAGCACTTCCTCAACATCCTTTATACAGTTGTCAATCACCGTGGCCGGAGCTGTCTGTCCAAGATTCATGTCCTGGCTGCTGTTCATAAACGCCACTGTAGAATAAGGCACATCGCGGAAAGTGCGCACCAGATAGAAGTAGCACAGTGCACGCAGAGCCTTCATCTGTGAGCAGTCGGCGAGATAGTCACCCTCTGTGTAGTTGGGGTCTACGGAAATCACACCACCAGCTTTCTCAAGCACAACGTTGCAGTTGTTGATGACATAATATACCGACGACCAGTCGGAGAAGGTGTTGGTGGTTTCTATGTTGCCGCTCTCCAACTGTGAAAGTCCAGTGGTAGTGGTGTTGGTGACGTTGAGCGAAGCGGCAGAGGTGAGTTCGTCGGAACGGAAGTCGCCCCACACAATAAGCCGCTGCACGAAACTCGACGCAAGCATGGCCTTGTAGGTGCCGTTCACCATCTGCGACACGTCAGACTTTGACTGCCAGTAGTCGTCCTCCACCGTCTTGTCGTAAGGCACAATGATGGTATCTACGCATGAACTCATCATCGCGGCGGCAAAGAATAATCCTATATATTTTTTCATTGTCTGTATCTGTTTTTAGAATCCTACGTTGATGTTGAATGTAAACGACTTCGCACGCGGAGTCTGCGAATTGTCCTGTGCAACACCCCAGCTACCGATGGTAACCTCGGGGTCTACGCCGCTATACTTAGTCCAGCAGTAGAGGTTGTCCATAGAGAAGTAGAGCTGCAGATTGTTCAAGCCGATGCTCTTTATCATCTTCTTGGGGAAAGCATACGACACCTGCAAGTTCTGGAAACGAACGAACGATCCGTCTTCCACATAGCGGTCAGAACCCTGCCAGTTGTAGCCGGCATTGTACATGGCGCGCGGCATAGGAGTGATGTCACCGTCCTTGCGCCAACGATAGTTCACCGTAGCACTCTGGTTGGCTGTGCCATACATCTTCTCCAAATTCATGCGGGCGATATTGACCACCTTGTTGCCGAAACGATACATGAAACGGGTCTTCACGCTGAAGGCGCCATAGCGGAACGTGAGGTTGAAACCACCGTTGAGCTTAGGCATGGAGTTGCCGAGATATACAACATCAAGAGCGTTGATCTGACCGTCGTGGTTCACATCTTCATATATAGCGTCACCACCCTGGAACTGGTAGGTTGAAGAACCGTCCTGATAGTTGTACACCATACGTTGCGGCTGGCGTGAACCTGCCTGTCCTGTCATCACGACCTTGCCGTTGGCGTCTACTGCCACGGGGAACGTCTGTCCGGCAGCCAAACGGCTGTTGATTTCGTTCTCATATTCAGCATCGGTCCATCCTGCCTCTTTGCGCAGATTCTGCAGATACTCGTAAGTGTACTGGTAAACGCCCTTGTAGCGATAGCCATAGATGGATCCCATCGGGTTGCCCACCTGTATACGGTTGAGGTAAGTACCACGGTCGCTGGCCTGCCACTCAGAGTTGATGGAGTTGAGCACGCTCTGGTCCATCTCGGCAATCTCGTTGTAGTTCTGGGCAATGTTGAAGCTTGCGTCTACAGAGAACTTGCCTTTCTTGATGAACTTGCGGGCGTTGAAGTTAACTTCCCATCCCTGGTTGGTCATGCGTCCCACGTTGGCATAAGCCAAAGTGCTGTAACCAGACGAAGAAGCGATACCCACGTTCTGCATCAACAGGTCGGACGTGTTCTTATAATAGTAGTCGAAATCGATTTCAAACATGCTCTTGAACAATTCAAGATTGAAACCCAAGTTGATGGCCTCGGTCTTCTCCCAACGCAGGTCATCGAGCTTGATTCCGTCAAGTTTTGAAATCTGCTGCAGGTTACCGGTCTGTCCATAGTAGCCGCTTGCAGTAGAGTATGTAGAATAGAAGAGGTTGTCCTTGCTGGGCGCTCTACCGGTGATACCCCAAGATGCACGCAGACCGAGCATAGACACCACCTTCTGAGACCACTTCATGAACGGCTCGTCGCTGATGTTGTAGCGCACAGAAGCACCGGGGAAATAACCCCACTTGTTCTTCGGACCGAACTTAGAGTTACCGTCAGCACGCAAAGAGAAGTCAACGATGTAACGTCCCTTGTAAGCGGCGTGAGCGTGGAACATCATGTTCTGGTCGTTGGAGCGGCCTGCGCTACTGCTCATCGACTTCAGGTAAGCGTCAACCAACGTAGAGCTGATGCCTGTAGGCAGGTTGCTCGTTGTGATGCTCTGTGAGTTGCTCTTTGATGTGTGCATCTCATACTGAGCCAACATAGTGGCAGACCAGTCTTCGTTCTTGAAATACGGAGTGTATATCAGTCGAGCGCGGGCACCCACCTGTGTACGGTTGCTCTCATCGTTTGTAGCCACGTTGTAAGAACCACCGGTTATCACGTCAGAGCTGAGCGATGCCGGATACCAAGTAGGCTTACTGTTGGCATAGATATCGAAGTCAACACGACCCTCGAACGAGAGGCGGTGCTGCTGCTCGCCAGTGCCGAGCAACTCATACTTCAATGTGAAGTCAGGAGTGATACGGTATGTCTGCTCACGCTTCCAAGCCTCGTTGGCTATGGCGATGGGGTTGCCCAAAGAGCGAACGTCCTTAAGTTCCTGCGAACTGTAAGCACCGTCGTAAGGAGTCTTGCCCGTTGCGAGCGGATTCATGATGAAGTACTCACCCGTGTCGTAGCCGCTACCGGTCTGACGGTATATAGACATGTTAGGAGCCAACTGCTGGGCTATGCTCAACAAGCTCGAATAGTTCTGCTTGTTGTCAGTATAGGTAAGGGCGAAGTTGGTAGAGAACTTGATGCGGTCGCTCACCGTATAGTCGAGCACGAGTCGAGTGGTGAAACGCTGCAGGTTCTGCTTGATGATAGAACCAGTCTGGTTGTCGTAGCTGGCACTGATACGGAACGTAGCCTTCTCACCACCACCTGAGAGGTTCAGGTTGTAGTTGTGCTGCGGACCGAACTGTGTCACTGCATCAACCCAGTCGGTGTTGTTGTTCCAGTTCTCATATTCGTTCCACGACTGGTCGTAGTTGATTTCCGCAATGTTGGTAGTGGCCGTGGCCGACTGCTTGGGGTTGTAGAACTCCTCCTTCAGAAGCATGGTGTACTCGTCACCATTGAGGAGCTTGTAACCCTTGGGCTGCCAAGCGCCCTTCAACTTATAAGAGAAGTTCACACGAACCGGTCCGCGCGAACCACGCTTGGTTGTAATCTGGATAACACCGTTGGCACCGCGCGATCCCCAAAGGGCTGTAGCGGCAGCGTCCTTGAGCACGGTTATGCTCGCGATATCTTCCACGTTGACCGACAGAAGTGAAGCATACTGCTCTTCGGTGGCGTTCTGGAAGTCGAAGTCCTCATCGGGGTTATCGAAAATCTTGTCGTCAACCACGATAAGAGGGTTGGCGTCGCCGTTGATGGTGGTAACACCACGCAGACGCATGGTAGTACCGGAACCAAGGTTACCGGAGTTGCTCACAATGTCAAGACCGGCGATTTCACCTTGCAGAGCCTCGTCGGCAGAGGTGAACGAGAGACCTTCCACGCTCGACATATCCATGGTTTGCGAAGCCACAGACATCTCACGCTTAGGAATGGAAAGACCACCCGAATTGGAACGGCGGCGAGATGTGACCGTAACCTCCTTGACCGTTGTCTTCGACGACATGGAAACGTTGAACTTCACACGGTCGTTGATGGGCATGGTCACAGTGCTGTAGCCCACGTATGATACTCTCAGCTTATTCTTTGGGTTCTTGATGGCCATTGAGAAATTACCGTTCATATCGGTCACCGCTGCGGTAACGATACGGTTGTTGGCATCAAGCTCAACGACATTGGCACCTATCACGCCACCAAAGGTATCGGAAATGGTACCCGAGATGCGCTGTCCCTGTGCCATGGCGGCCTGTACGGAAAGCCCCATCACGGCCGTCATCAGATATTTGTTTATAGTCATAGTGTTTCGCCTTGATTATTTAGTATTGGCGTTGAGCCGTTTAAAGTAGTTGTATGCTTTCTGCACGCCCTGTTTGCCATTGTTGTTCCAAAGGTCGTAGTGGACTTTGCCGTCAGAACTCTTGGCATACATTGAGAGGGGTTCGCTAATCTCATGCACCACGCAGAATGAAGAAGTCTTGATGCTGTTGTTCTTCTCTGTCTGAGCCTTCTCGAACCAGAAGTCACGTGTCATCAGGTTGGTGAGCATGCCGCTCTGACCAATCACGTGCTGAGCACCAGCTTCGTCGGTAACAGTGAACTTGTCAGGCTGGCTGAAAGACACCACCAGTTTCTGTGCCACACCAAGGTCGTCAGAGTGGAATGTAGAGTACTTGCCAGTATCGACAGTCTTGTCGGCGTAGAGAGACACGCTCTGGAAGTGGTAGCGAATGAACTCGCGGATGCTGTTGATCATGGCGTAAGCCTGCTCCTTGTCAGCTGCTTCACCAGGCTGCTCTTCAGCTCCGTCCTCATGCTCATACTTGTTATACAGAGCCTCTATCTGATCCCATGTGGGCAAGCCCTCGTCGAAAGCCTTCTGCATGGCATCGTTGTTGGGAGCATAGAGAGTGTAGTTGTATGTGTTGAAGAACTTCACGTTACCGTCACCCAAGCAAGCGTTGGCTACACCACTCTTCTCTGTACCGTAGGTTGTGGTGAAGATGAGGTAGCGTTCCTGGTCTGACGTACCGAAGTCACCAGTGACACTGGATATTCCAGCCCATGACATGATGTCGCTGGCTCCGTTGAAGCGGTCGCAGAGGTCAAGGAATGAGCTGAAGCGGTCTTCATGCTTCTCAAGAGTTGTACGCACGCTGTTGACAGGAGTCTGGATAATGCCGTTTATACGATAGGCATGACCGTTCTTCTCGCTCCAGTCGCGTTCTATTGTCGGGCGCAGAGCTTCGTTGTCCACCTGGTCGCCGCTATATACTGCACTGCCTATGGCGTTGCCAGACACATAAATCTCACCACCGTGCTTAGTCTTGTAGTAGTGCTTTGCACCAACCTCTTCACCAGAAGAGAGCACAACGGTATGGAAGTTGAGCAGGTCTACGAGCTGCGTCTTCACGTTGTCGATGCTCACAGTTTCAGAGAGCGAGTCGCCCACCATGTGAGTGTCGGGATCGTAGTTGAACTTCTTCACCTGCAGTTCAGGCTTCTTTGAAGCGTTGTAGGTAAAGCGCAGAGCCACCGGCTGCGGCGAACCGAGCGATGTGGGGTCTACGTAATAGGCGTTGAAGTCGGTATTGCCCTCATGCTTGTGACCAAGAATTGTGTCTGTCACATGATAGTCGAACGCCTGGTCGTCCGGAATAAAGAAAGCGTAGTTGGCACTGACTGCCTGGAGATAATAAACGAAGTCCACACCGAGATACTTGGTATCCTGTACGCACCAGTCCATCACGTGCATATCGGGATAAATCTTGGCGGGAGCCATTACCGTCTGCAACTCATCGGGAGCAATCATCTCGTTGAGCACATACACAACACCGTTGTTGGCAATGGTAAGGTCGTATGTACCGTCAGACTTCTGCTTGAGGTAGCTCATCTTCATGCCCATGTTCTCAGTGGCAGTGTTAGTAACGGTAGAGAACTTGCTCGGCACGCTGTTCACGAATGACTTCTGCTGCAAGTTGCGAACGAAGTCGCGCACGATGCTCGGCTGCTTGTTATACAGTGCGTCGAGGTTGTCGGCCAGGTTAGCCTCGGTGTTAGGCAGGTCGCCGTATATATCCATAATGTATGCACCGGGTCCGCTCTCGCCGAAATAAGTCTTGATGGCATTGTCATCAGGCACGAACATGGCAGCCATGTCCTTCACGTTGTCGGCGCTGGTGGCCTTTCCCTCATTATTATAATACTGGTTCCATCCCGGGTCAAACGTCAGCAGGTTCTGCTGAGTGGTGTTGTCCGGCGAGATGTTGAGCGAATTGCCTTGCGAGTTGCTGCTCAAGTAGCGCACCTGGAAGATAGAGTCCTTGGTGTCATATCCGTTGGCCACAGCCCAGTCGTTGTAGCTGTTGGTTGTAGCCTGGTCGAAATAAGGTGCACTGAAATAGTCGAGCATACGGCTAAAGTATTTCAAATCACCGTCTTCGCGTATCACCTGCGCCATGTTTCCCGGAGGCATGAGCACGTCCTTCACCTGGTGGATATAACCATTCTGGCAAGTGATGTCGGCGTTGATAATCTTGTCGCCGAACACAAACACGTTCTTGCCGCTTGCGTCATAGTCAGAACCGGTGAGGATCTTGAAGTCGTTGACTTCGCCCGACGTGGTGATGTTGTTGTTCAGCAGGTAGTCGCGGGTAAAGTGAACCATCATAGGCTTGGTGTTGTCATACACCACATCAAGACCATTGGTGTGCTTTGCCCA
>CAVKVO010000024.1:0-16898 GCA_963659575.1 Prevotella sp. CAG:1031 | reverse complement strand
CTATTAAATAAGCCCGGTTCAAATAGAGGAATCGGGCTTTTGTCTCTACTAACTGCACTCAAACGTCTATCTTTTTTGTCGCTAAGGTCTGTAATTCCTACTTTTGCACCAAACAGAAACAGACAAGAGAATAATGAATAAAAGTTTAGTTTTTTGTGCGGTCGCACTGTTTGCCGGAGCGGTCAGCGCCTTTGCCCAAACGTCAAAGGCATGGACACTGCGCGAGTGCATCGACTATGCGATGGCCAACAACCTGTCGCTCAAAAAGAACAGCCTCACGAAACAGTCGTCAACCGAGGACTGGAAACAGTACAAAGCAGCCTTGTTTCCGTCGCTGTCGGCATCTACCAACCAGTCGCTGGGCTATCGCCCCTGGGTCAACGAGGGTGTGAGCACCGTGAGCAACGGAACGGTGTCAACGAGTATCAACAAGACTTACTACAACGGCAGCTATTCAGTGGGTGCAAACTGGACGGTATGGAACGGCAACAAGAACCACAACAACATCAAGCTCGGCAAACTGAATGAGCAGAAGGCCGAACTGGACTCCGTGGAAGCAGCCAACACCATACAGGAAAAGATTGTTCAGCTGTATGTGCAGATACTCTACACCACAGAAGCAGTAAAGGTGAACACCGAAAGCCACGCCATCAGCGAGAAAAACGAGCTGAGAGGCAAGGATATGGTGGCCGCAGGAAAGATGTCGGAGGCCGACCTCGCGAGGCTGAAGGCACAGACCGCACAGGACCAATATAATATTGTGGAGGCCGAAAGCAACCTGATGAAATACAAAACCCAGTTGAAGCAGCTCTTGGAGATAACCGACGACACCGCGTTTGACGTGGCTGTGCCGGAGGCATCCGACGCCCAGGCTCTCGCCACTCTGCCAGCCCTTCAGACTGTATACCAGGCAGCCTTGACCTCACGCCCGGAGATAGAAAACAGCAAACTGGCCATCAAGAGCGGCGAGGTGAGCTTGGCCATAGCCAAAGCAGGCCACATGCCCACACTGAGCCTCAACGGAAGCGTCGGAACGAGCAACACATCGATGAACAACAAGTCGTGGGGCAAGCAGATAAAGACCAATTTCGACGCAATGGTGGGCGCAACAGTGAGCATACCCATCTTTGACAACCGCAGCACACGCACGGCTATAAACAAGGCGAAGATAAAGCAGGAGCAAAACTACATAGACCTGCAAACCAAGCAGAAGACACTTTACAGCACCATCGAGGGCTACTGGATTGACGCCAACGCCAACCAGCAGAAGTTCAAGGCAGCAAAGGCCAACGTGGAGAGCGCACAGGCCAGCTACGACCTGCTCAACGAGCAGTTCAGTCTCGGTCTGAAGAACATCACGGAGCTTATGACCGGCAAGACATCGCTGCTGAACGCACAGCAGAGCATGCTGCAATCCAAGTATATGGCCATACTCGACAAACAGCTGCTGAACTTCTACGAAGGCAAAACCATGGACCTTTAGACTGCAAAAAGAAACGGAAACGACAACAAAACGAAATAATAAACGAACATGAAAAAGATAAGCAAGATTTGGATACTGGTCATTGTGGTAGTGGTGGTTGCCGCCGCAGCATGGCTGCTGTCCTCAGGTAAGAAAGAGAGCCAGGTCAGTTTCGACACGGCTACCGTGGCTCCGGCCAACATAAAGAACAGCATCACGGCCACAGGAAGCATAGAGCCGGTAACATCGGTGACTGTTGGTACACAGGTGTCGGGTATTGTCAACAAGATATTCGTTGACTACAACAGCAAAGTGACCAAGGGACAGGTGATAGCCGAACTGGACAAGACCAACCTGACAAGCGAACTCAACACCGCTAAGGCCAATCTGCAGAGCGCACAGAGCACTCTCAACTATGAGCAGTCTAACTATGGCCGCTACAGCACACTGTATAAGAAAGGTCTGGTGAGCGCCGACGAATATGAAAGCGCACGTCTGAACTATCAGAAGGCCAAGGAGGCTGTGGCCACGGCCAAGGAAACGGTGCAGAAAGCCCAGACCAACCTCGGCTATGCCACCATCACGTCGCCGATAGACGGTGTGGTGCTGTCGAAATCAGTTGAGGAAGGCCAGACCGTTGCCGCCAGCTTCAGCACCCCTGAGCTGTTCAAGATAGCCAAGAACCTTACCGACATGCAGGTTGTAGCCGATGTTGACGAGGCTGACATAGGCGACGTGAAGGAAGGCGAGCGCGTTTCGTTCACAGTAGACGCCTACCCCAACGACACATTCGACGGAACTGTGACACAGGTGCGCCAGGAAGCCACCACAACCAACAACGTTGTGACCTACGAAGTAGTGATTAGTGCTCCCAATGCCGACCTAAAATTGAAGCCGGGACTTACAGCCAACGTCACCATCTACACCGCCGAGAAGCAAGGAGTGCTGAGCGTTTCGAGCAAAGCACTGCGTTTCTCACCCACAGCTGAAACTGTAGGCAAGCACAAGATTGTGGACTGCAACGGCAAGAACAAGGTGTGGACTCTCGAAGGCAACACTCTGAAGGCTCATGCAGTGCAGACGGGTATGTCTGACGGCACCAACACCGAGATAATCAGCGGCATCAGCCGTGGCGCAAAGATTGTCACAGGTATAAAGGAGGTGCAGACCGAAGAGGAAACAGCCCAAGGCGAACAGGAGCAGTCGCCGTTTGCCCCGGGTCCGAAGCGCAACGACAAGAAGAAATAAAACCGCTCTGAAACCATGCAAGATAACAGTAACAAGAAAGTTGTCATAGAGCTGCAGAACGTGAAGCGCAGCTTCATGGTGGGCGACGAGATGGTTCACGCCCTGCGCGGTGTGTCGTTCAAGATCTACGAAGGCGAGTTTGTCACCATCATGGGTAAGTCCGGTTCCGGCAAATCCACGCTTCTGAACCAGCTGGGATGCCTCGACACACCGTCAAGCGGCGAATATTTCCTCGACGGAGTGTCCGTCCGCACCATGACAAAGCCGCAAAGAGCCATACTGCGCAACCGCAAAATAGGCTTTATCTTCCAGAACTACAACCTTCTGTCGAAGACCACGAGTGTGGAAAACGTGGAGTTGCCCCTCATGTACAACAGCGAGGTGAGCGCAACCGAACGCCACAAGCGCGCAGTGGATGCACTTCAGGCCGTTGGACTGGGCGACCGCCTCTACCACAAGTCCAACCAGATGTCGGGAGGACAGATGCAGCGTGTGGCCATAGCCCGCGCACTGGTGAACAATCCTGCGGTGATACTCGCCGACGAGGCCACCGGAAACCTCGACACGCGCACTTCGTTTGAGATTCTCGTGCTCTTCCAGAAGCTCCATGCCGAGGGACGCACTATCATCTTCGTCACCCACAACCCCGACATAGCCAACTATTCGAGCCGCAACATCATGCTGCGCGACGGCCACGTGATAAGTGACGAGTACAACAACAACATCCTTTCGGCCGCAGAGGGCCTTGCCGCACTGCCGCCAAACACGGATGAGTGACACTAAGCTGAGCCTCGTTTTCGTAAAGGTGGCATTTAGCATACGTAAATGCCACATCTAGGGGTCGTAAATGCCACCTTTAGCATACGTAAACGCCACCTTTACGAAAACAGGCGTCAGACATAGTTAGTCGCAGTTGCAGACATACATCAACAAAACAAGCAAGACAATGAATTATACCAACCTGTTCAAGATAGCGCTGAAAGCCATCTTCGCCAACAAGACCCGCTCGTTTCTCACGGCGTTGGGCATCATCATCGGTATAGCTTCGGTGATCACCATGCTTGCCGTGGGTCAAGGCACCAAGCAAAGCATACAGTCGAACATCGCTGAAATGGGTTCCAACATGATAATGATTAGCCCCGGTGCCGATATGCGCGGCGGTGTAAGGCAGGATGCCTCATCGATGGAAACCCTCAAGATGGCAGACTATGAGGCCATCCGCGACGGTTGCCACTACATAAAGTCAATCAGCCCGATGGTAAGCAGCAGCGGACAGTTCATATACGGCAACCAAAACACTCCGTCGTCAATCTATGGCGTCAACAGAGACTATCTTGAGATACGCCAGTTGAACGTTGCCGACGGCGAAATGTTCACCGATGCCGACATAAAGTCAAGCGCAAAGGTGTGCATCCTTGGACAAACGGTGGTGGACAACCTCTTTCCCGACGGCAGCGATCCCATCGGCAAGGTGGTTAGGTTCAACTCCATACCGTTCAGAGTAATCGGTGTGCTGAAAAAGAAGGGCTACAACTCAATGGGAATGGACCAGGACGACCTCGTGCTCGCACCATATACGGCTGTGATGAAGCGTATTTTGGCACAGACATACCTTGGTGGCATACAGTGTTCGGCCATTACCGAGGGCGTAACCGACAAGGCCACTGAGGAAATAACCGAGATACTGCGCCGCAACCACAAGCTCAAGGATGCTACGGAGACCACTGAGGCCGACGATGACGACTTCAACATCCGTTCGCAGGAGGAGTTGGCGTCGATGATGAACTCAACGACAGACATGCTCACGATACTTCTCGGTTGTGTGGCCGGCATTTCGCTCGTCGTAGGCGGCATCGGCATCATGAACATCATGTATGTGAGCGTCACCGAGCGCACCCGTGAAATCGGTCTGCGCATGAGTGTCGGAGCGCGAGGCATGGACATCCTTAACCAGTTCCTCATAGAAGCAGTGCTTCTCAGCGTGACTGGCGGTATCATAGGCGTCATCCTCGGAGTCGGAGCCTCCTACTCTATCAAGCTCTTTGCCCATTGGCCCATAGCCATACAGCTGTGGACAATCATAATGAGCTTTGCCGTATGTACCTTCACCGGAGTGTTCTTCGGATGGTATCCTGCCAAAAAGGCAGCACAACTCGACCCGATAGAGGCTCTGAGATACGAATAACGGAAGCTCTAAGATAGGACAACTGATATTCTAAGGCACGAATAACAGAAGCTCTACGGTATGAACAAAGAGGTTCTTTATGGATAGAAACAGGAACAAGACAACAGAATGCCTGCTGCATGTGGCCATCTGGGCCGTCATGTTCGTGTGGCCGCTCATGTTCATGAACAGGGGAAATGGAGTAAGTGCGCTCCAGATCCTGTTCATGAGCATGGCTCAGTTAACGCTGATGGCAACCTTCTACATCAACTATGCGTGGCTCACACCGAAGTTTTACATAGGTGGCAACAAGCGTTTCTTTTGGGTTTTCAACGCAGTAATGATTGTCTGCCTGAGCATAGCCCTGCACTATTGGATGGAAATGACCCATCATCTGTTCGACCCGAACCGTCCCCGACCTGCCGAATCGCTGCACTTGTCGCTGATATTCACCCTGCGGGATATGTTCAACCTTATGATTGCGGCAGCAATTGCCACAACCATACAGCTGTCTAAGCGGTGGCAGGCTTCGGAAAGTGCAAGACAACAGGCTGAAGCGGCCCGAACAGAGGCGGAACTGCGCAACCTGCGCACACAACTGAACCCGCACTTCCTACTCAACACGCTCAACAACATCTACGCCCTCACCGCTATCGATGCACAAAGGGCGCAGACGGCCATACAGGAGCTTAGCAAACTGCTGCGTCACGTGCTGTATGACAATGAGGAACAGTTCACCGACGTGAAGGATGAGGTGCAGTTCTTGCAGAATTACGTCAACCTGATGAAGATAAGGTTGCCGGAAAGCATCGACGTGAGGCTTACTGCCAACATTCCGGAGCCGTGTCGGGCAAGGATAGCGCCGCTGCTGTTCATATCACTCGTGGAGAACGCCTTCAAACATGGGGTCAGCATGACCGCAAAGAGTTTCGTTCACATCGACTTCACGGCAACCGACGACCGGATAGAGTGCTGCATAGAAAACAGTAATCATCCCAAGAATGCCTCTGACCACAGCGGTCACGGCATAGGACTCAAGCAAGTGGCCAGCCGACTGGAGCTGCTGTACCACGGGAAATACGAATGGACCAAGTCCGTCAATACTGAAAACACAGTCTATACATCAAAAATAATCATATATGACACTAAACTGCGCGATAATTGATGACGAGCCTTTGGCAGTAGACTTGCTGTCAAGCTATGTAAACAAGACTCCTTTCCTCAACCTAACAGGAGGTTACAACAGTGCCATTGCCGCTATAAAGGATTTGAAGGCCAACCCTGTCGACCTGATATTCCTCGACATACAGATGCCGGAGCTTAGCGGTATCGAGTTCGCGAAGATACTTCCAAAGAACACCAAGATTGTTTTCACCACGGCTTTCAGCAAGTATGCAGCCGAGGGTTACGATGTTGACGCTCTTTACTATCTGCTTAAACCCATCAGTTACGAGGACTTCCTGAAAGCAGCCAACAAGGCTCTCAAGTGGTTTGAGGAGCGTGAGCAACCGGAATGCGGCAGTCAAGACCGCTTCGTGTTCGTCAAGAGCGACTACAAGTTGCAGAGAATTGCCTTCGACGACATCCTTTATATAGAAGGAGTGAAGGACTACGTGCGCATAACCATGACCAACGGCAACAAGGTGATGTCGCTTATGAATCTGAAAAAGCTGGAAGACCGTCTGCCGTCGCCGGAGTTCATGCGCATACACCGTTCATACATCGTTCACATGAACAAGATTGAGGTGGTTGACAGGCTGCGCGTAGTGTTCGGAACCACCTACATACCCATATCCGACAGCTACAAAGACAGTGTCATGGCCTACATTGACCGCCACACACTGCTGTAATATCGACTGCGATATCTGCTATAATACTACAGAAAGTCCGCCCCAGTGCGGACTTTTTTGCTGAATATATTATATCTGCGCCGTGCTTATAATGTTCAAAAAGAAGCTTGTGAAAGTTGTTTTTTGAATATAGATTACGCTATGAATAATACAGGGGCATAAAATATGGGGGAACGTTTTGTCGGATTTTGAGCACCTATCCATTTGAGCAAATACTGGCATATTGCTGAGTAAATTCAGCATTGTATAGATACATTCTGTCCGATGACCTGAAAAAAGTCAGGCATCGGACAGACGTGCTTAGTTGCAATTCTATGCCCAATCAAGCAGTTGGCTTGGCTCCGTGATAAAGGTTTCGGCACCGTTCTGGATGAGAAAGTCCTTGTCGCGGAAGCCCCAAAGCACGCTGATGCAGGGCAATCCGCTGTTGCGGGCTGTAGCTACGTCAACGTCACTGTCACCTATATATACAGCATCCGTCTTGTCTACACCCAGTTGGCGCAAGGCTTCTTCCACTGTGTCGGGCGCAGGCTTCTTGCGGATGCCCTCTCGTTCACCGATAGCCACCTCAACACTGTCGCTGAAGAAGTGCTTGCACAGTTCCTGAGTGGCGTTGTAGAACTTGTTGCTCACCACTGCAATCCTCTTTCCGCGACGTTTCAGCTCGGCAAGAGTCTCACTTATGCCGGGATAAGGTCGGGTTGTGTCGAGCGAATGTTCCATATAGTGACTGCGGAACGTGGCGTAGACATCCTCAAACTTTGGGTTGTCCAGTCCTCCGGGCACAGCCCTTTCAATGAGTTTCTTCACTCCGTTGCCCACAAAGCGGCGCACGTCGTCAATGGAGTGCGTGGGCAGGTCGTGTGTCTGCAGCGCATAGTTGGTGCTTGTGGTCAAGTCTTCGAGCGTAGACAGCAGTGTGCCGTCAAGGTCGAATACGAATGTGTTGTACTTCTTCATCGTTTGCTCCTCGTTATCATTGTTTTTATCTTTCTGTTGTATTGGTCTGCTTCCATCAACTCCTCTATTGTCTGCGCCATTCTGTACTCCCAGCGGTTGTAGTGGTCGCTCGGAGTGTTTATTCGCTCCTGCCTTACGTCAGCCGAACGCAGTTCCGAGGATATTGCGAGCCAGTCTTGGATGGGCAAAATGCACAACATCGACGGACAATACAGGTGTCGGGCTATGATTTCCTCTGCCGTCTGTGCCGGCAAATGCTCCGGTGCCCTACCCTCTTTCTGCAACATCGTCACGTAAAAGCGCATGGCTGCCTCGCGGTTCTCTTCCCACCAGAGCCGCAATGTGGGCATATCGTGGGTAGAAGTGGTGGCTACACTGCGATAGGGATAAGCTCCAAGGTGGGCAAACTCAAATCCGGGCTGTTTGGGAAGCGTCTGTAGCTCGGTGGAGAGTATGCGCAGCGAGTCGAGAACAGGCTCCACGCAGTCGGGAAGCATGCCGAGGTCTTCGCCACACACCAACATGCGTGTGCCTTTGAGCGCACTCTGCAGTCGTTTCATGGCCTGTGTGCCCCAAAACATGTTGTGTCGCTGATAATAATAGTGGTTGTATATGCGCATGAACGCATCCTTTTCCTCACCGCCAAGCGTTGTGAATATAGGTTCCTGATAGGCATTGATGCGCGGATGATACATTCCCGGGTGCTTGGTGTCCTCGATGAACAGCACATCGTCAAGCAATCGGTAGAGTCCCTCACGTATCCACACACTGTTTTCGTCGGTTTTGCCATCCATAACCGCCTCTATTTTACGCTGCGTACTGTACTCTTCGCGCAAGTCGTAGAGGTTGTAGCCCTTGCTGACAAGGAAGTTTGAGCGCACGTAGTCGGCGTGTATGCCAAACAAGCGTGAGAGAATCTTGTCGGTGATGAACGGTTTGGTGAACAAATCCTTGCGGAACGTGAGTCCGAAGTATTCTATTTCCGCCGCATCCATGGGCAACGACGGAGAGAAATGTCCCAGTTGGGCGTGCTTGGCATGATTGGGTATCTGCCAAATACGGAAATATCCGAGCACGTGGTCTATGCGTATGGCGTCGAAATATTGCGCGGTGTGCTCCATACGCCTATGCCACCAGCGGCATCCGTCGGCCATCAGCGTGTCCCAGTTGTATGCCGGAATGCCCCAGTTCTGCCCATTTGGAGAAGCAGAGTCGGGCGGTGTGCCCACGGAAGTGTCAGTGTTGAAGTACTGCGGCATTGTCCACACCTCCACACTGTCGCGACAAACACCCACAGGAAGGTCGCCCATGAGCACAACGCCCTTACTTCGAGCATAGTCAGCGGCGGCTTTCAATTGGGCATGCAGCAAGTATTGCACGAAGAATATGCGTTCCACGGCAGTGCGGTTGGCCGCACAGAAGTTGGCAACAGACGTTTCGTCATATACGGACAGTTCTTTCCAATCGCCAAAACGAGCAGTTCCGAACTTGTCGCGCAGCAAACAGAAGGCCGCATAAGGCACAAGCCAGTCCTTATTGGCGCTGACAAACGATTTGAATGCACCGGAACCGCAAACCGATGCGCCTTTCTCGACAAACAAATCGTCAAGGTAGGCGCGCTTAACCCTGTCAACGGCGCAGTAGTCGCTATGACTAAAGGCGTTCAGCTCAAGTCTTTGGCGATGGTAGGCCGTCATCTTGACCTTGTCTGCCAGCACTCCTGCCGCCTCCAAGTCAACGTAGTGGGGATGGATAGCGTGGCACGAAACGGCACTGTATGGGCTGGAATCCATCCAGTCGCGGCTCTTTGTGGTGTCGTTGACGGGCAAAAGCTGTATCACCTTCATCCCGGTTTGCACAGCCCAGTCAACTATTCGGCGCAAGTCACCGAAGTCTCCAACGCCGTAAGAGTGGCGGCTTCGCAGGGCAAACACCGGCACTGCGAGTCCTGCGGCGCGCCACATCTTTTCCCTTACGTGGAGTATTCCGCCATCAAGCACAAGCACCTGGCCGTCGGCAACTGCGTAGTCGCCTGTAGTGCGGTTGCATCCTTCCTCCCATTCCACCAGTCCTTGGCTGCTATTGTCCACCACAACATACTTGTATTCCAGCGGAAAGTGCATTATTCCCACCACGTTTATCGACAGCATCCACTCCTGTCCACCGGCATATTGCATGGGCAGATAGCGCGATTCGCTCCAGTCGCCTATGGCCGGATGACCTCCGCACACGCCCAACGACTGCCCCGGCTGAAGTTGCGGAGCCGAGATGCGGAACACGACGGTGCGCCGGAACAGTGGCAGATGGAGCGGTTTGGCCTCTTCGTTGGCCTGATTGTGTGTGGTGGTGAGGTATGCGCTGGTGTAAAGGTGATGCTGCAAAGGTATGTCGCGCCAACTGTCCGGCATGAAATAGTCTTTTGTCGGGTCGAAAAACATCGTTCTCGGCACTCCGTCCCACTCACTTCGCAGGACATTGCCGTCGGCATCCTTTACCTTATATATATATGTGAACGACTCCAGGGCGCATTGGCGCGACTCCAGGGCAGTGGTCTCCAGTGTCCAAATCTGGCCGTCGTCGGTGTTCATCGGCAGGTCGCTGCGGCGCAAACTGCCGTCGCAGCCTTTGTAGACGATGTCCACATGAAGTCTTTCTCCCCAAATGGTGTTGTATGTCAGCCTGAAGTGAAGTTTCATCTCTTGTGTTTTTGCCGGTATGTGTTTGTAAGACAAAGGTAGCAAAAAAACATAAAACTTTTTCCTGTCATTGCAAAAAGGTGTACCTTTGCCACTATATATAACACAGAAAGTATATGAAACCGTCTAAACCAAGACACTTTCTCCATGCGGCAATCGCAGTGTTGCTGATCATGGTTGGGTTAGTTTGCTATTGTTTTTTGTCTGATTTCTCCCGTGAAGACTCGGTGCAGTATGTTTATATTGACAACGACGACACCCAAGATTCGGTTTTTGCCAAACTCAACCCCATCGCATCCTCATCCTCAATGTTCGTGTTTCGCACCCTGGCCAACCTCAGTGGCTATGCCAGTCATGTGCGTTCGGGTCGCTATGCAGTGCGTCCGGACGAAAGCGCAGTGAAGGTGTTCCGCCACATCAAGAGCGGTTTGCAGACTCCGGTGAGCCTTACCATTCCCGAGAGCCGCACGCTCGACCGTCTGGCAGGTGCGCTTTCGCGCAAACTCATGCTCGACAGTGCCGCCATGGCGAAGGCTTTTGCCGACGAGGAGTTCTGTTCGCACTACGGATATGACACCGCCACCATCGCAGCCCTGTTCATTCCAAACACCTATGACATCTACTGGAACGTGACTCTCGACCATTTCATGGAGCGCATGCAAAAGGAAAACAAGCGGTTCTGGTCGGCCGAGCGGTTGAAAAAGGCCAAAGCAATGGGATTGTCGCAAGTTGAGGTGGCCACAATGGCAAGCATCGTTGATGAGGAAACGGCCAACAACGGTGAGAAACCCATGATTGCCGGAATGTACTACAACCGTTTGAAGAGCGGAATGCCGCTGCAGGCCGACCCGACGGTAAAGTTTGCGTGGAAAGACTTCGGTTTGCGCCGCATATACCGCAAACATCTCAGCATAAACAGTCCCTACAACACTTACGTGAACATAGGTTTGCCACCGGGACCAATCAAGATTGCGTCGGTAAAAGGAATTGACGCGGTGCTCAACCACGTGCCTCACGACTATATGTATATGTGTGCCAAGGAAGATTTCTCCGGTACGCACAACTTTGCCCGCACTTATTCGGAGCATTTAGCCAACGCCGCCAAGTACAGTAAAGCCCTCAACGAGAGGGGAATAAAGTAGTTTCGACAGACTACTGCCATAGATGCCTTTCAAAAGTGGCCGAGTTACGCTCGTAACTCGGCCACTTTTGCATCGTAACTCGGCCACTTTTTACCCGTAAACGGCCGAGTTACGAATGGCATAGTGCCGAGTTGTTTTCTCAAACGCCAAAAGTTGCATCGATTAACTTCCCAAAAACTGTCTCAACGCCTTGGCTTATATTTGAAAAAAACGTAACTTTGCCTTTGGAAAAGAAACGAAAGAAACACATAGATATGGACATTACAGAAAGATTTCTGAACTACACACGGTTTGACACACAGTCGTCGGAAGAAAGCCAGACGGTGCCAAGCACTTCCAAACAGTTGGTTTTCGCCGAATATCTCAAGAAGGAACTGGAGCGCGAAGGACTCTCCGACGTCGACATGGACGACAACGGATACATATACGCCACGCTGAAAGGCAATGTGAAGGGTGAGGTTCCAACCATCGGATTTATCAGCCACTACGACACAAGTCCCGACTGTAGCGGTGCGGACATCAAGCCGCAGATTGTGAAGGCATACTCTGGCGGCGACATCACGCTGTCTGAAGGCATAGTCTCGTCGCCTAAGAAGTTTCCGGAACTGCTTAGCCACGTCGGTGAAGACCTGATTGTGACCGATGGCCACACGCTTCTCGGTGCTGACGACAAGGCTGGTATAGCCGAAATCGTGCAGGCAATGTGCTATCTGCGCGACCATAAGGAGATAAAGCACGGCGACATACGCGTGGCGTTCAACCCCGACGAGGAGATTGGTATGGGTGCTCACCACTTTGACGTGGAGAAATTCGGATGCGAATGGGCATACACGATGGACGGAGGCGACCTCGGCGACCTCGAATTTGAGAATTTCAATGCCGCTTCGGCAAAGATTCAGCTCAAAGGCGTTAGTGTTCACCCGGGCTACGCCAAGGGAAAGATGATCAACGCCAACGGTTTAGCCGTGGAGTTTGCGTCGATGCTGCCCGAAAACGAAACTCCGGAACACACCGAAGGTTACGAAGGGTTCTATCATCTGCTGGGTATCAAGTCGAATATCGAACAGGCAACACTGTCATATATCATCCGCGACCACGACCGCGACCGCTTTGAGGAGCGCAAGGACTTCATCAAGGAGTGCGTGGCGCGCATCAACGCTAAGTATGGCGACGGTACGGCTGTGGCAGATGTTAAGGATCAATACTACAACATGAAGGAAAAGATTGATCCTAACATGCACGTGATCGACTTAGTGCTGAAGGCCATGCAGGAATGTGGCGTTCCGCCAAAGGTTGAGCCTATCCGTGGCGGCACCGACGGAGCACAACTGTCGTTCAAGGGACTGCCCTGCCCCAACATCTTTGCCGGTGGCGTCAACTTCCACGGGCCTTACGAGTTCGTAAGCATACAGGTGATGGAAAAGGCAATGCAAGTCATCGTGAAGATTTGCGAGCTTACCGCCGATTATAATAAGTAGTTGACTGCTTACAACTATAATGTTTAGCAATGAAATATCCTTGGGTGACAGTCGTTGAGGCCGTCACCCAAGGTTTGTATTTATACTACAATGTCAGGCCGAAACGTTTTGTTTCTCACATAGTTTCCGCAAATCCTATATGGAAATACATCCTATAGCCCACTTCCATAGTCCATTCAAAGGTAAGTTTGGTATTCCCCGCCAAAGTTCTCTGGTCAGTGAACTGCGCGGTGAGATTGTTTTCACTCCCGAATACCGCTCTCCGGATGCATTGCGAGGGCTTGAAGGCTTCGACTACTTGTGGATTGTCTGGGGCTTTTCGGCCAACACGCAAGCGTCGAAGCACAGCACCGTGCGTCCGCCAAGGCTCGGTGGAAACTGCCGGCAAGGGGTTTTTGCCACAAGGTCGCCGTTTCGCCCCAACGATCTCGGTCTGTCGTCGGTGCGGATAGTCGACATTGCTCTCGAAACGCCCCAAGGTCCGGTTGTAACCGTGGCTGGAGCCGACCTCATGGACGGCACTCCCATCTACGACATTAAGCCTTATGTGCCGCTTTCCGACTGCCATCCCGACGCAAAGGGAGGTTTTACTGAAGCTGTGGAGTGGCAAACACTCTCGGTCTGCGTGGATTGCGATGTGCCATCGGTCATGTCGCAGGAAGAAATGGACACGATAAAGGCCGTGTTGCGGCAAGATCCGCGTCCGCAATACCATGATGACCCGTCGCGGATTTACGGTATGTCGTTCGGAACGTGGAACATACGCTTCACAGTTCAAGGAGACATACTGCACGTCATAGGCATCGAGGACGCCGAGATGGCTTAACGAAGTGTGGAAAAACACTCTGCCGCATTATTCTGCAAGCCTGCTTCGACAGACAAATTATACAGTTTTACAGTTCTAAAAATCGGTTTCGACGTATAAAATCCACTGCCAGAAAGCCTTTGTCCCTACCCTTTTTGACCTTTGTCGCAAAAACATTTTGGACAAAACTATCCCCATACGGATATTTTTTCGTAACTTTGCAAGGATAAAACGAAGCATTATGGCAAAGAAAGTATTGTTCATTAATCAGGAAATTAATCCCTATGTGCCCGAAAGCGAACTGTCTCTCATGGGTCGCAACGTGTCACAGGCCATACAGGAAGGCGGCCACGAAATAAGAACGTTCATGCCCAAATGGGGAAACATCAACGAAAGGCGCGGACAGTTGCACGAGGTGATAAGACTGTCGGGAATAAACCTCATAATAAACGATACAGACCATCCACTTATAATTAAGGTTGCGTCCATCCCGTCAACGCGTATACAGGTGTATTTCATCGACAACGACGACTATTTCTCAACTCGCCTTATGGCAACTGACGAGAATGGCGAGGATTACGCAGACAACGGCGAGAGGGCAATATTCTTTGCAAGAGGTGTACTCGAAACAGTGAAGAAGCTCAGATGGACTCCCGATATAATCCACTGCCAGGGTTGGATGAGCGCAGTGGTGCCTTTCTATGTGAAGACTGCCTATCACGACGAGCCGTCTTTCGCTGAAGCTAAGGTCGTTACGTCGCTCTACGCCAACAGTCTCAAGCGTGACCTTGGACAAAACTTCAAGCAAAGTCTTGAATTCCGTGACGCCAAGGCTAAGCTGTTGGCTAAATACAATGATGAATTTGACTTCCGCGAACTTGGAAAGTTGGCAATAGACTATTCTGACGGTGTCATTGAGGCTGGCAAAGGTGTCAATGAAGAACTGCTGGAGTACGCTAAGGCTGGTAATACGCCCCTGCTCAACTATCCCGGCGAGGACTTTGCACCCAAGTACGAGGAGTTTTACGAGAAGATTTGCCAATAAACGACGAGAAGATTTGTCAATAAACGCCGGTCGGAAACGCACCTGCTATTGTGACAAACTCCATAACCAAGGATAACGGAAACATACCGACACTACTTTTCAAGAACACAACGATGAACATCAAGCATTTGGCATGTATCGCTTTTGTGGGAGCATTGTTCGCCGCCTGCGCCGACACTACCGACACAATAGGCAACTCCCTTACCAACAGAACGGACGCGCTTGAAATCGAAAACGACACTTTCTATGTCAGTACACGGTCAATGGCTGTGGATTCAGTACTGTCGCGGAACATTTACAGTTACCTCGGCCACATCAAAGACCCGGAAACAGGTACGTATGTGACGAGCAACTATACCACGCAGTTCACCATTCTTGAAGGTATGTACGGCAATAGCGAGTACTTGCCGGCTCAAGACAGCATGGTAAACAAGATCAACGGAAAGGCTGTGGCTGACTCTTGCTGCTTGCGAATATTCGTGCAAAGTTATGTAGGCGACTCGTTGAACCCGATGAAACTTGCGGTTTGCGAGTTGGCAACGCCCGTGGAAGAGGGACAATCTTACTACACTAACTTCGATCCGGAGGCCAAAGGACTGTTGCGAAACGACGGAAACCAGCTCAGAAAGAACAAGGTTTACACCGTTATGGACTTGAATTTGAGCGACAGTCTGCGCGGTGTCATCAATGCAAAAAGCTCTACCCGGCCGATAACCATACCGCTTAATGAGGAATATACGGACGTTAACGGCAACAAATACAGCAACTACGGTACATATATCATGCAAAAATACTATGAGAACAATGCCTATTTCAAGAACTCATACAACTTTGCGCACAACGTATGTCCTGGTTTTTATATCAAGTCTACCGATGGTCTTGGTGTCATCAGCGAGGTTTACATGACCGAACTGCAGGTGTATTATAGCTATACCAACAATGATTCCATCATAAGCGGTATGATGCAGATGTCGGGAACCGAAGAGGTGATGCAGACAAACACTATCATCAACGACAAGAATCGCACAAAGCAGCTTGCCGAGGATAGCACTTGCACATACTTAAAAGCTCCGGCTGGCATATTCACTGAGGTCACTTTGCCCGTGGAACAGATTATGTACGGACACGAGAGCGACACTTTGAGTACGGCAAAGGTTGTGTTTACAAGAATCAACCCGACCACTGACGACAACTCGTTCAGTGAACCGACCAACGTAATGATACTGCCTAAGGACAGTCTCTATAGCTTCTTTGAGAACAAGAACCTGCCTGACAACAAGCAATCGTACCTTGCAACATACGACAACACGCGCAATACATATACTTTCAACAACATTGCTGGACTTGTGTCGGCAATGTACAAGGCGAAAGTGGATGGCAAAGCCAACGCAGACACATGGAACAAGGCTGTGCTCGTACCTGTTGCGGTGACGAAAACCACGTCTTCTACATCAACAACCATAACGAATGTCTCCAACGAGATGGGATTGAAGAGCACCAAACTAGTTGGTGGTACAGCCAATCCCCGCAGTAGCATCAAGATAAGTGTGGTATATAACAAGTTTGTAAAGCCTTAGCAGTAGACGTTGTAAGGCATGCAGTATGTTGTATAAGACAAACAGAATTCTTGTATAAGGCAAACAGAATTCTTATGTTGGACAAACAAAAAACTTGAGCATGGCAGATAACTTTCTTGAAAGGCACCGTGAGGAGTACGAACTGCGCAAGGAGGCTTACCTACGCAAGAAGAAACACTTGCCAAAGCGCATCAAACGAACTCCTCAGCGGCCGCCCGACGAAGCACTATGAGGCATTCTGCAATATTTATTGAGGGCTTCTGCGATATTGATTGAGCCCTTCTGTGATACATATTGACGAGTTCTACAATATGTGTTGGTGAAACCTACGATATTTATCAATACTTTCTGTAATGTGTATCATGGTTCCCTGTAATACATATTGGTGCTTTCTGAAATATGGATTGCGGCTTTCAGTGATACATTTTGAGACTTTCTGCCAGGTGCAGCAAGCCGATTGTTGAAGTGAAA
>CAVKVO010000023.1:9946-16958 GCA_963659575.1 Prevotella sp. CAG:1031 | reverse complement strand
TTGCGCATGTTCTGTTCGCTGAGCCACGCCACGTCCATTCCCCAGCGCACGGGCAACTTCACGCCCTCGTCAGTCGGGGCGAACGGCACAACGACATCGCTCGTTGCTTCTGGTGTGAGCCACATGGTGGCCGACGGACGGTAATAGTCGTCGGCGTATAATGATGCTGGAAGGGCGAGCAGTGCAGCTGCCGCCACAGGTATAAGATAATGTTTCATGTATATAATAATGTTGATAAGGGTTAGTTGTAGGTCGCAAATTTAGACAAAAAAGCCGAAAAAGCGGTGACAAACAGGCTGTTTTTGATGGGTATGTGTGCTGCCAAATGTGCTGACGAGGCCGCTTGTGAAAACAGGTATGCCGTTTGCGCTTCGTAAAGAGGCTGTTTACGGATCGTAAATGGGCTGTTTACGACTCGTAAATGGCCTACTTACGATCGTAAAGAGGCCGTTTACAGTCCGAAACTGTACGGGTTGTTTTTGCTTACAGTCTTGCTTAATAATTTTATCCACGGTGCATACTGTAAGCAAACAACTACATTTTGCTTACAGTTTTTCGGCCTATCTTCTTGGGCAGCCTGTTTGTGGGTCGAAAACGGCGCTCATAGCCCCGTCGTAGGTGTTAAAAACAGTTGCCGCGGACGGCTCTTACCGAAACTAATGCGTAACTTTGAGCACCGTTTGAACGCTATAAGACACTCAAAAATGACTCTACACGAAATCCGCGATACCAATTGCGCCGACTATGCATACATGGAAAAACTGCTGGTGGCATCGTTTCCGAAGGAGGAGCGCCGCGACATGGAGCAGCAACGGCACAACTGCCGTGAAAACAAGCTGTTTCATCCCATGTTGATCCGCGACGGTGAGGCGCGCATAGGATTGCTGAACTACTGGCAACTGGGCGACATGGCCTACATAGAGCACTTTGCCACCAGTCCCGACCTGCGCGGACGGGGCTTCGGTCAGATGGCGCTGGAGGAGATGGCGCGCCTGTCGCCACGCACGGTGCTTGAGGTTGAAATGCCCGACAACGACCTTGCCCGGCGGCGCATCGGCTTCTACCGAAGGTGTGGTTTCGACCTTTGCAACTTGTCCTACCAGCAAC
Source organism: Prevotella sp. CAG:1031 (assembly GCA_963659575.1). Classification (GTDB taxonomy): domain Bacteria; phylum Bacteroidota; class Bacteroidia; order Bacteroidales; family Bacteroidaceae; genus Prevotella. The sequence goes on along the minus strand of CAVKVO010000023.1, from coordinate 15,851 downwards.
CGCCATACCGAGAGGGCGACGGATGGCTGCCAATGCTCCTGATGTTTAGGGGAGTGGATAATCTGGACTGTGTTTTCGCACAGACGAGGGACGAAATACACCGGATTGTGTATGGTGTAACCATTGGATAAGTGTCCTTATGTCGCCCCGAAATCGTCTTTGTACGTTTGAACGAATATTGAACAATCTCACACTCGTTATGAATAAAACCAATCTCTACGACCTCTATAAAGGCAAGGCGGACACTCTCGCTGCCGACATTCGCACGCTGAAACGCAGGGGACGACTGCTCGTTGCGGCGGAGTTGGCGTCGTTTGTCGTGGCAATAGCTTTCGTGGTGGGCTATACTGCCATCGACGGAGCCACGACTTTGTTTCTGTGGTTGGCCGCACTGATGTTCGCAATGTACGTGCTGGTGCGCCGCATGGACACCAACAACGACCGGAGGATTGACCGACTTGTGGCCCTGCACGGCGTTTACGATGGCGAACTGCACTATCTTGACGGCGACTTCTCTCGCTTTGACGATGGTGAGAGGTATGCCAATCCGCAGCATGAATACACTTTCGACATGGATGTGTTCGGGAGGCAGTCGCTATACAACCGCATTTGCCGCGCCGTGACCACCGGTGGTGCCGACCGATTGGCAGAAACTCTCGCCACAAGTGCTATACAGAGTGAGTCCAACCGCAAGACATCCGCTTCGATACGGGCACAGGCTGAGGCGGCAAAGGAGGTGGCTGAGGCTGAAGAGTGGCGTGCGGATTTTCTCGCACTCGGCCACGGTCATCGAACAAACACGGCTGACGTGATGCGCGCTTTGGCCAACGCAAAGAGCGTAAAGGTGGCTTCGGTGGCCATGAGTCCCGCGCTTTTGGCGGTGGCTTGGGCTGCCATCGTGGGTTTTCTCTCCGTCTGCGCCTTGGCTGCGTTCGGTTTGGTGAGTGTAAACACGGCGGTGTGGTGGGGAATTGCGCAGTTTGCCACGGTGTTTCTTCTCTGCTCCAAACCGCTGCAAGGTGTGTCGCGCATAGTGGGACAGCTTAATCCGCAGTTCAAGGCTTATTCCGGCATGGTGAGTCTCATAGTGTCGTCGGGTTTCAAAACTGCTGACAATCGCCGAATAGTGGATGCTTTGACGGCTGACGGTGCTGGGGCGTTGGAGTCGTTTGCGGAGTTGGAGAAGATTGTCGACGGACTTGACCGTCGCGGCAATGTGCTTGGCATGATGCTTTTCAACGTGCTTATGCTTAGCGACTACTTCCTTTTGCGTCGTTTCCTGCGCTGGCAGCGGCGGTATATGGGCTGCATGGACCGTTGGATTGATGCGGTGAGCGAGATGGATGCGCGGGTTTCGATGGCTACATATCGCTATAACGAACCGGAAGCCATTGATGCGGATGTGGTGGATGCCGACTCTGTGGTGTATGATGTGGAGGCTATAGCTCATCCGTTCCTCGGTAGCAAGGCCGTACCCAACGATTTCGCTTTTACCGACGGCAGTTTTTACATCGTTACGGGTGCAAACATGGCTGGCAAGAGTACGTTCCTGCGCGCCATCGGCACCAACTACATACTGGCAATGGCCGGCATGCCGGTGTTTGCAAGGCGCATGAGGGTGTCGGTGTTCTCGCTTTTCAGCAGTATGCGCACCAGTGACGACCTCGCCCACGGCATCAGCTATTTCAATGCGGAACTGTTGAGGCTGAAACAACTCATCGACAGTTGCCGCCAATCGCGCCGCACACTGATTATACTCGACGAGATACTGAAGGGCACCAACTCGCTCGACAAACTCAACGGTTCGCGTATGTTCCTCAATGCCATATCGCGTCTGCCCGTAACCGGACTGATTGCCACTCACGACCTGGAGCTTTCCAAGATGTCTGACGCCCAGCCCGACCGCTTCATCAACTATTGTTTCGAGATAAAACTGTCCGACCAAATCACCTACACCTACCGCATAGCCCCGGGAGTGGCCCGCAACCAAAACGCCTCCTTCCTACTTCGGGACATAATAAAGGATGTATAGAAGGCGCCGTGACAGCGTTTGTCGGTTGACACGATAACGTTTGTCGGTTGAAGCGACAATGCTTATGGGTGAAATTTGCAGCATTTATGGGTGAAATATGCAGTATTTATGGGTGAAATTTGCGGTATTTATGGGTCAAATATGCAGCATTTATGGGTCAAATTTGCAGCATTTATCGGCCAAATATGCGGCATTTATCGGCGAAATATGCAGCATTTAGGAGCCAAATATACGGTGTTTATGGGCCAAATATACGGTGTTTAGGAGCGAAATATGCGGTATTTATCGGCCAAATATACGGTGTTTATATGATGAAAGTATAGCGTTCAGCCGCACAAACCCTCAGAATAATGCCATAGAAAAAGGGATTTCCGCAGTGCGAAAATCCCTTTTAGAGTGTGTTTATGTTCTCTTTTCAGTTGTATTTCAGAGTATTCTTAGTTGTATTCCAGTGTCTTTGTCTGTTATACACCTATGCTTTGCCAGTTGCAGACCAGCGTCTTCTTAGTTGTATTTCAATATCTGGCCAGGCATAAGTCGCACGTTTTTGCCTATTCTGTTGAGCTTGCAGAGCGACTCAACCGTGGTTCCGCGCTTCTGAGCTATGCTATACAGAGTTTCTCCGGCGGACACTTTGTGGAAGCGAACGGCTGCTTCGTAGGATGCAGCCGGTGCTGCTGTCGACAGTTCTATGTCCTCGTCAGGCTCGCTGCCAGCCACTTTGCCTCCAACACCGCGCAAACGGGTTGCGACAACCGACTCTTCGTCGTATGTACTGCGGCGGAATGTGTAGAAGTCGTTGACCACATCCTGGTTGCGGAAGTCGAACATAAGTGCCGGATTGAGGGCAACGCCGCACAAGCGGGTCTCGAAATGGAGGTGCGAACCGGTGCTGCGGCCTGTGTTTCCGCCCAGTCCGATAGGCTCACCTGCACGTACTTCCTGGTTTTCCGCAACGAGTTGCTTCGACATGTGGCCGTAAATGGTTTCCAAACCGTTGTCGTGGCGTATCACAACATAGTTGCCGTAGCCGGCTCTCTCGTATCTTACCACACGTACTTTGCCCGAGAAAGCGGCACGAATGGTGTCACCTATATATACTTTGATGTCGAGTCCTTTGTGCTGACGGCCCCATCTGCTGCCGAAATTGGATGTGATGATGCGGCTCGGAGTGGGCATGTGGAAGTGACGGAGGTCTATTCTGAACGAGTCGGGCAGTGCCGTAGCCTTGTGGGCGTAGCGGTTGTCCCAGTCTTCATAAAGGTATGCTGCAGGCGACTCGCTCTGTTCTGCTTGCATAATGCGGTTGAGAGCTACGGAGTCCACCGCTTTCATCTTCCTGTCTATAGGGGCTTGGTTGGCCAAAAGGTCCTGTCCCGAAACGGAAACGTTACACACAACAGCGAATATAAAAGCGGCGACGTGCCTAATCTTGTTTGTAATCATAAGAATGTATCGGTTTTGCAGTGCCAAAAAGCACTTGGTGAAAGGAGAAAACGGCGGTAATTACAATCCAATTAAAGCCGTATGGCATCCTCCTTTGTAGTAATAACGTCGCAAAGATAATGAAATTTCTATTAAGAAGGGTACGGTTAACACTCTTTGTGTCGAAATTAACACATTGGCTAACAGCCTTTTTGTGCTTTCAAAATGGTATTTGTACGCTTTCAAAATGGCGCTCGCGTACTTTCAAAGCCGTGCTTTTGTGCGATTGAAGCTGTGTTTTTGTGCTTTCAGAATGTTGCTTTTGAGGCTCGAAAAGTTACGCTTTGTAGGCGTTTTAGGAGATGGACGACCAGTCCATTTCGCCCTTTTTCTGCTCTTTAAGATGGTTCCAGAGCATTGCGTATTCGGGCTTTTCGCCATTGGGGTCGGCCTCTATTATGCTCCGAGCCTCATCGCGGGCAAGCTGAACAAGCTGTCCGTCGCGCGCTATGTCGGCAATCTTTAGGTCGAAAGCCATGCCGCTCTGCTGCGTACCTTCCAAATCGCCGGGTCCCCGAAGCTTGAGATCGGCCTCGGCAATCTTGAATCCGTCGTTGGTGCCGCACATTATATCAATGCGCTTTCGGGTGTCTTCGCTCAGTTTGTAGGGCGTGACGAGTATGCAATAAGACTGTTCCGTACCTCGTCCGACGCGTCCGCGGAGCTGGTGAAGCTGCGACAGACCGAAGCGTTGTGAGTCGAGTATGACCATTACCGAGGCGTTCGGCACGTTGACGCCCACCTCGATAACAGTTGTAGCCACGAGTATTTGGGTCTCGCCCTTGGCAAATTTCGCCATCTCGGCCTCCTTTTCCTTGGGCTTCATGCGACCATGCACCTTGCCCAAACTGAAGCCCGGAAACACCTGACAGAGCGTTTCAAAACCCGTTTCAAGGTTTTTTAGGTCGGTTTTCTCGCTCTCTTCTATCAGCGGAAACACGATGTAAGCCTGCCGTCCTTGGCGTATCTGGTTGCGTATGCTCTCGTATAGCGAGGGCAGATTGTTGTCAAACACATGCTTAGTGGCTATGGGTTTGCGTCCGGGAGGCAGTTCGTCGATTACGCTCACGTCGAGATCGCCGTAGAGAGTCATGGCGAGAGTGCGCGGAATGGGCGTGGCTGTCATCACGAGGATGTGCGGCGGATTGTCGTTTTTGCTCCACATCTTTGCCCTCTGTGCCACACCGAAGCGGTGCTGTTCGTCCACTACCACTATGCCGAGCTGTGAGAAACGCACCGTGTCCTCTATCACCGCGTGGGTTCCCACGAGTATATTCACCGTGCCGTTGGCCAGTCCTTCGAGCACCTCCTTGCGCCTTTTGCCCTTCACCATGCCCGTGAGCAGTTCGGTTCTTATGGGCATGCCCTCCAGAAAACCCTGTATTGTGGCAAGATGTTGCTCCGCGAGAATCTCCGTGGGAGCCATTATGCACGCCTGAAAACCGTTGTCGATGGCGATGAGCATGGCCATTACCGCCACGAGAGTCTTGCCCGAACCCACGTCGCCCTGCAACAGACGGTTCATCTGTCGGCCAGTGCGCATGTCGTTGCGTATCTCCCTCATCACGCGTTTCTGCGCTTCGGTGAGTTGAAAATGGAGGTTGTTGTGGTAGAAACCGTTGAAATTGGCACCTACACACGGGAAGACGTAGCCACGGTACTTGCGCCTTTGGTCGCTTGCATACCTGACTATGTTGAGTTGAACGTAGAAAAGTTCCTCGAATTTCAGCCTTACGCGGGCACGTTCCAAGGCTTTGGCATCTTGCGGATGATGGATTGAGCGCAGCGCCTCGTCGCGTGACGCAAGATGAAGGCGTGAAGTGATGAACGGAGGCAGCGTTTCGTCAATCGGAGCGGTAAGCTTTTCCAGCAGAGCGGTGGTCAGTTTCTCCATCGTGCGCGACGTGATGCCGCTCTTTTTCATCTTCTCTGTGGTGGAGTAATAGGGCAGCATGCTCCTGCCGGACAGCTCCATATCGCTGACGGGGTCGATGTCGGGATGCACAATGTTGACCCGTCCGTTGAACACACTCGGTTTGCCGAACACCACATAGGTAGTCCTGGGCTTGTAGGTCTTCATGGCATAGCGTCCGCCATGAAACCACGTGAGGTCCATTACTCCCGTGCCGTCGGCGAAGTGAGCCACCACACGTTCGCGGTGAGGAGCGTATTCGAAAGTTTCGTAGCTGAGGATTTGGCCGCACACCTGCACCAGAGGCATCTCGCCAGTAAGTTCCCTTACGGTGTAAACACGACTGCGGTCGATGTATTTGTAGGGGAAGTTGAGGAGCAAGTCGCCGTAGGTGTTGATACCGAGTTCGCTGCTCAGTATCTTTTTCCTGCCTGGACCTACTCCGGGGAGAAACTGGATGTCTTGTGCCAATATGC
>CAVKVO010000023.1:8676-9856 GCA_963659575.1 Prevotella sp. CAG:1031 | reverse complement strand
AGCTTCGGCCACAATCATGTCAAACGGAGTGGTTATCTTGATGTTTTCCCTGTTGCCGTCAACGGTTGTCACGGTGTGTCCCGATGCTTCAACAACCGAAGCGTCGTCGGTGAACATCTCCGAATAGGGCTGACGGTAGGCTTCTTTCAGCAGTTGGATGTCGAACACCTGCGGCGTTTGCACCAACCGATAGTCGCTCCGTGGCACGGTTGTGCCGTCGGTGCGGCGCAAAGTCTCCACAACGGGAGTCACAGGTATGGCCGTTCCAGTGCGCTTGGCTGTGTCGTAGCACCGCTCAATCACCTCGATGCTGGGGAAAGGACGCACACCGTCGTGTACTCCCACTGCTCCTTGCGCATCGTCGGGGATGAGTTTCAGTCCGTTGCCCACCGATTCCCACCGTGTACTGCCACCGTTGGCGCACAGCACCTCTATCTGAAAATTGTGTTCGGCGCACAGTTGTCGCCAAAAGTCCTGCTGGTCTTTGGGCAAAACGAGTATTATTGAAATGTCGTTGGAGTAGGCTCTGAACCGTTCGATGGTGCGCATGAGCACCGGTTTTCCGCCAATTGGCAGAAACTGTTTGGGCAATGGCGCACCCATGCGCAGCCCTTTGCCTCCTGCAACGATTATGACATAGTCCACTTGTCTAAGCCTCTTTCAGTAGTTGAGTGTATATCATTCCGTTGCGCAACTGGTCGGTAGCCTCCTTGCCGATGAACGCTTCGAGCAGCGAATAGGCAAACGGAAAGGTTGCGGCAGGGCCACGTCCAGTGGTGATGTTGCCGTCTGTGGTCACCAGTTCGGCGGTGTAGGTGGCTCCGTCCAAGTACTTCTCAAATCCGGGATAGCACGTTGCGCGGCGTCCCTTGAGCAGTCCGAGATTGCCGAGCACCATCGGTGCGGCGCAGATGGCTGCTATGCGTCCGCCCTTTGCGGCTTGTGCGGTGAGAAGTTGGCGCACCTTGGCATGGTCGTTGAGGTTTGTGGCTCCTGGCATGCCGCCCGGCAACACGAGAAGTTCCGCGTCAGCAAAATCTTCGTTCTCTATCTGTGTGTCGGTCTTGATGGTTATGCCGTGCGACGACTCGATATACTCGCTGCCAGTGGTGCTGACAGTCTTCACCTCCACGCCTCCGCGACGGAGAATATCTACCACCAACAGGCTCTCGACTTCCTC
>CAVKVO010000023.1:0-8554 GCA_963659575.1 Prevotella sp. CAG:1031 | reverse complement strand
AAAAATCCCTTTTGCAGACTATTTCAGAGCCTGCAGATATTTCTGAATAGTGGCGTGCAGACCCATATACAGGGCGTCGCAGATGAGGGCGTGGCCGATGCTCACCTCGTCGAGCCAAGGTATGCGCTCGTGGAAGTAGTGCAGATTGGCGAGACTGAGGTCGTGGCCGGCGTTAAGTCCAAGACCCAACCGACGCGTCTCCTCCGCTGCCGCCACAAACGGGGCTATGGCAGCCTCGCGGTCGATGGCGTAGTTGGCCGCATACGGTTCGGTGTAGAGTTCCACGCGGTCGGTTCCGCACTCCTTGGCGTAGCCCACCATCTCCACATCGGGGTCGACGAAGATGGATGTGCGTATGCCTGCTTCCTTGAAACGTCCAATCACGTCGGTCAAAAAACTCTTGTTTTTCTTCGTGTCCCATCCGTGGTTTGACGTTATCTGGTCTTCCGCGTCGGGCACAAGCGTCACTTGCGTCGGCTTCACCTCCAGCACGAGGTCGATATACTTATCGATTGGGTTGCCCTCGATGTTCAGTTCCGTCCTGATCAGCGGACGTATGTCGCGCACGTCCTGATACCTTATGTGACGCTCGTCGGGGCGCGGATGCACAGTGATGCCCTCAGCACCGAAGTCCTCGCAGTCGGTTGCCACACGAACCACGTCGGGAACGTTGCCGCCTCTGGCGTTGCGTATGGTGGCAACTTTATTGATATTCACGCTTAGTTTGGTCATTCTTTGTCTCGTTTTTTGCTAGTTTCTTTTCGTTTTTGCTACCTTTGCATAAGGCGCACGTACACTTGCGTTTCGTAACTAGGCCACTTACGCATCGTAAACGGCCCACTTACGTATCGTAAACAGGCCACTTACGTATCGTAAACGGGCCGTTTACATTTCGGGCAGTGCGCACTTGGTGCGTTTTAACGCTTGCGCAAAAGTAGCAAATGTTTGCCAAACGGAAACACATTTGCCTGCAATAATACATTTACGGAGACATTTATGGCGACCAAAAAGCTGAGATTTGCCATTTTCGGCAATGCTTACCAATCCAAGAAGTCAGCATCCATACGGCGGCTGCTGTCGTGTCTGTACTCTTACGGCTGCGAGATAGCCGTCGACAGAGCCTACTATGACTTCCTCACCACCATCGGACTTAGTATCCTTGAGGTCAAGGTGTTTGACGGCGACGATTTCGATGCCGACTTCGTCATATCCGTTGGTGGCGACGGCACGTTTCTGAAGGCGGCAAGTCGTGTGGGAGCAAAGGGAATACCCATACTCGGAGTGAACGTGGGCCGACTCGGATTTCTCGCCGACGTGGCTCCCGATGAGATAGAGACCAGCATTGCGCAGCTCCTCAGGGGCGAATATACCGTGGAACCGCGCAAGACGATACAGGTGGATGTGCCGGGATTCAAGTTCAGTGCGCCGCCATTCGCCCTCAACGATGTGTCGATACTCAAGCGCGACAACGCTTCGATGATTTCCATCCGTGCCGCCGTCAACGGCGAATACCTCACCACGTATCAGGCCGACGGACTCATCGTGAGCACCCCAACGGGTTCTACGGCCTACTCACTGAGCAACGGTGGTCCGATAATAGTGCCGGGCACAAACGTGTTTCTTATGACGGCCGTGGCTCCGCACAGTCTCAACATGCGTCCGATAGTGATGCACGACAGCGTGGTGCTGACGCTTGATGTGGAAAGTCGCAACCACAACTTCCTCATAGCCATAGACGGACGGTCGGAAAAGTGCAGCGAGGGCACGAGGATTACCCTCTCGAAAGCTCCTTACAGCGTGAATGTGGTGAAGCGCATGGGCACTACCTTCTCGCAGGTGCTGCGTCAGAAGATGATGTGGGGCGCCGACGGGAGAGGTTAGCGCGTATATATTAATGTACGTACATATATAATATAGGCGAAACGCTACGGCTTTCGCCACGACAAAAGACAAGGCGATACGGGCAAGAGAGCGTATCGGCCATGACAAAAAGATATGTTCAGATATAAACGTCCGCATTTCATCAGTGCGTTGTTGTGCATCCGTAAGGGTTCGCTGCGCTGGCTTTGGCAAGCGTGGCGCGGCAACAGACTGCAAACTGCGCTCAACGCCATTCTGGGACTGACTGGGGTAGGGGTGAGCCTCGCCTCGGTTTGGGCTGTGCAGCGTGCCATCGATATTGCGTCGGGCGCGCACCAGGGGTCGCTGTATTGGGCAGTTGGCATCATGGCGTTGCTCATCGTGTGCGACTTTGCAGTCAACATCGCACGTATATGGATTAGGAACATACTCGGTGTGAAGGCTCAAAACATGATGCAGCAGCGCATGCTCGACCGCCTCTTGCGCTCGGAATGGCACGGCAAGGAGCGTCGCCACAGTGGCGATGTGGTCAACCGGTTGGAGCAGGACGTCAACACGGTGGTCAATTTCCTCACCGAGACGCTGCCCAACACGCTTTCGGTGATAGCTCTCTTTGTCGGTGCGTTCTTCTATCTGCTCAACATGGATGCCCTTTTGGCCATTGTCACCGTGGCCATACTGCCAGTGTTCATCCTCGTGAGCCGCATCTACGTGTCGCGAATGCGCAAGTTTACTCGTCGTGTGCGCCACAGTGACAGCCGCGTACAGAGCCTGTTGCAGGAAACGGTGCAGCACCGTATGCTCATAAAGACGCTCGAATGTGACCAGTTGGTGGTGCAGCGGCTCGATGCAACCCAAAGTGTTCTTCGTTCCCACGTGCGTCGGCGCACCCGCTTCTCGGTCGTTTCCAACCTCTTTCTCAACGCCGGATTTTCCTTGGGCTACCTCATCGCGTTTCTGTGGAGCGCAGTACGGTTGTATCACGGCACTCTTACGTTCGGCTCGATGACCGCCTTCTTGCAACTCGTTTATCGCATACAGAATCCTGCTCGCGACCTTACCAAACTCGCACCGGCCTTTGTCTCGGTGTTTACCGCCGTGGAGCGACTCATGGAACTGGAGGACACGCCCGAAGAGGAACAGGGCGAACCGGTGCGGATGGGCAATCCGTGCGGCGTAAGGCTGCGCAATGTCACCTACGCCTACGACGACGGTACGCACAACGTGATAGAAAACCTGTCGTTTGACTTCGCTCCAGGCACGTGTACGGCCATTCTCGGCGAAACAGGTGCGGGGAAAACCACGCTTATAAGGCTTATTCTCGGACTGATGCGCCCCAAGAACGGCTCCGTTTCTCTATACGACGGCACCTCCGAACATGAGGTTTCGCCACTGTCGCGCTGCAATTTCGTGTATGTGCCGCAGGGCAATACGCTGCTTAGCGGCACCATCCGCGACAACCTTCGCCTTGGCAATCCTCGTGCAACAGAGCAGGATATGGTTGAGGCTCTGCGCCTCGCGTGCGCCGACTTTGTGCTTTCGCTTCCCGAAGGACTTGACACAAAGACCTCAGAAGGTGGCGGTGGACTGAGCGAGGGGCAGGCTCAGCGCATAGCAATCGCCCGCGCACTGTTGCGTGATGGCGGCATCATGCTGTTTGATGAGGCCACAAGTGCTCTCGATCCGCAGACGGAGCGCACTCTTCTCAACAATATTCTGTCGTCAAAAGACCGCACCGTAATCTTCATAACCCACCGTCCCGCAGTAATAGAATACTGCGACAAGACGCTGAATATGGAGTAAAACAACTCTGAACTTGGCGTTATGCTCACCAAAACGCCGCGTGAGGCTCTCTTTTTACCGTACTTTTATTAATCGTAACTTATAAAACTGTGTTTGTTGCGTCTTTTGTTTGGTATGGTTAATAAAATCAGTATCTTTGCCCAAAGTTTTAAGTACGATTAATAAAAGGAGCGCAATGATACAGCTTATAAACCGTCCTGACTATACTGAGCGCATTGCTCCGTTCATCAACAAGAACATTATTAAGGTGCTCACCGGCCAACGTCGAGTGGGAAAGAGTTGTATTCTTCGCCAGATACAGGCTCATATTGAGCATACTTGTCCCGATTGCAACACGATTTGCATCAACAAAGAACTGGAAGAGTATTCCTTTATCCGCACTCACGACGATTTATCCAAGTATGTAGATGAACACCTGAAAGAGGGAGTGGCCAACTATCTCTTCATAGACGAGGTACAAGACATACAGGGATTTGAGAATACGTTGCGGAGTTTGCAGGCTAAAGACGCTTGTGATATATTCATCACGGGAAGCAATGCCACGATGCTTTCAAGTGAACTGTCCACCTATCTGTCAGGAAGATACGTGGAATTTCATGTTTACAGCCTTACCTATAAAGAGTTTCTTGGCTTCCACAAATTGGAAGCGTCAACCACGAGTTTGCGCAACTATCTCCTTTTCGGCGGTTTGCCCTATCTTAGTAACCTACCACTTGAACAGGAAATAGCATTCGAATACCTCCGTAATGTCTATTCTACCATCATTCTCAAGGACGTGGTGAAGCGTGAGAATATCAGGAATGTGGACTTTCTTGAAACGTTAGCCGTATATACAGCCGACAATGTGGGCAACCTTTTCTCTGCCAACAATATCAGTCGCTATCTTAAATCGCAGCGTGTCAACATCTCAGCCCTTCAGGTCATCAACTATTTAAGGGCGTTGCAGAATGCTTACCTTATCCATAAGGTTGGACGAATAGACGTTAACGGTCTCCGTACGTTTGAGATTGGCGACAAATATTACTTTGAAGACTTGGGTTTACGCAACTGTCATTTCGGCTTTTCCATGCAAAAGGATATTCACAAACTGATGGAGAACGCAATCTTTCTGCACCTTTCCCAACAGCATTACACTGTTTACACAGGGCAGCAAACGGGCGGAAAGGAAATCGATTTCGTCGGGCGTAAGGGTGATGAGGTGGTATATATACAATCCACTTATCTCCTTTCCGATGAGAAAACCAAGGAAAGAGAGTTCGGCAACCTCCAGTCCATACGCAACAACTATCCTAAATATGTGGTCAGTCTGGATGAATGGACCAGCGGAAGTTGCGTGGATGGCATCAAACATATCCATCTTGGGGAGTTCCTGATGATGTAGATACGTGTCGATACAGGGCGGAATGAACATCTTGCCGTCACTGAGTATTTGTTGATACAGGGCGGAATGACCGTTCCAAATTACAATAAACGGGGCTTGGACATGGTGTCCAAGCCCCGTTTGCTGGGTATCTGTAAGGTGGTTTCGTGTGGAAACCGCCTTGCGGAATAGTTACTTCACGATAACCTTCTGGGTCTTTACTGTGCCGTCGGCATAGATTGTCTTCACGATGTTCAAGCCCTTGGCAGCCTTGTTCAGCTGTGTGCCGTTCATACCGTAGACGATTGTGCGCACAACTTCGCTGGTTGCATTGTTGTTCTTGTTGACATTGATGATGCCAGTGTACTCCTCAGACTTCTCGCCTGCGTTGTAGACAACCACGTTGAACAGACGGCCGCTTGTGTTCTTGGCAGCCAGTTTCACGAATACCTTGTCTGTGCCTTCGTAAGACAGCAGGTTCTTCTTGTAGAGACGGCCCTTGGTGTCGTTTGCATCCTTCGGACTGTAAACGAATCCGATTGACTCCCAGTTCTTAACGTCGGTAGTGTCGGTAGATACAGACACCTCAAGCTTGATAGAATCCTTACCACCTACGATGGCAACGATGTCAAACGGAGCCTGGAATGCCTCGGTGCTCTGCAGGAATGCTGATGTCGGGTCTTTGTCGCCGTCACCGTTAGAACCTACGCCTGCGAATGTAAGGTGGCAGTTGGATGCGTTTGTCTCAGAATCGTCGTATGCAGTAGCAGGGTTGTAGGCATTAGGATCACCCACGTTGTGGCCAAGTGAGTTGCTCTCCCATGCGATTACCTGTCCGTAGGTCTTCACTTCCCAACCGTTGCCGGGGTTGTATGTGTAGAGAGAGTCAGCAGGTGCATACACGTTGTGTACAGCTCCGGTAGAGTCAGTCTCAGTGTCGATCACTTCGTCTGTGTAGAAATTGTAACCGCTCTTGCCTACATAGTAGGTTCCGGCTGCCGACTGCCATTCCTTCTGGTTGGCATCAAACTGCGAAACGATGTCGAGTCTTACCTTCTCGTTCAGCACATCGATGTCCTCGGTGGCGTTTTCAGACTGCAGATAGTCGCCCTTAGCAGCTGTGAAGGCAGTGATTGTAGCGTGCTTTGTCAGTACGAACGGAGCGGTGTAAAGCTCAGACTTGGCAATGGTGTTGCTGCCAGTGTAGTTGAAGTATACGCTGTCGCCTTCTGCTGCGGGCACGATGGTGACAGTGGTCTTGCCGTCTTCCTTGTCGAGAGTGAATGTAGGAGTCTTGGCCAATTCGTGTATTGCGATGGTCTTTTCGCTCACTTCGCTCAGCAGATAGCCGTCGGCGATGGCGATAGCCTTAACGGTTACGTCCTTGTCGGTTACTGTAAACGGTTCTGTGTAGAGCGTGCTGGCCAGTGTAGGCTCAGTTCCGTCGATGGTATAGTAGCACTTGGCGTTCTTTGTACCGCTCTTTATCGATACCGAAGTAGACAGGTTGCTGTATGTCTCGCCGATGAGAGGCTTAGCTGTGTTGGTGATTGAAGCCTTTGAGCTGAGCAGCATATTCACTGCATTGAGCAGAATGTCGCTTGCACTGTTTGCGTCGGGAGCCTGAGTGCAAGAGTAGGGCAACATGATGTATGTGTTGTGTCCGGCGTTGTGAACGTGTATTGCGTTTACACCGTCAGCTGTGGCATACACACTGTCGTTGGCGAAGTAAGAGTCGTCGTCAGCGGTATATCCAGTAATGGTCTCACCGTCGTCGAGCAACTGGAGCATACCGTCCTCGTCAATGAATGACTCTGCGTCGGGATCAACCGGGGTGAACAGCGATGCTTTGCGTGCAGCTTCGCCCACAAGTACGGTGTTGGTCTGTGTGGGAGTAGCCTTTCCAAAGCCCCAAGTCTCATAGAGATTTGTGCTCATGTTGAGCATCGGCACAAACGAGATGGCCTCCTTGATAGTGCTTACATAAGGAGTAGAGGCGTTGATGGCGCTGCTCACAATCACTGCGTCGAACGTTTTCAGTGAGTCGGCAGTCAGCTGGCTTACATCGCCAGTTATGTCTATGCGCTTGTAGGAAACGGGTTCTGTTGTGTCCAACGACTCTGTCACGATGGTGTTGAGCATGTCTTCCACATCGTTCTCCGGGTCGTAGTTGTTATAACCTGAGTCGAAGAGGTAGGCGATGTTCAGACCTGTAGACTCACCCTTGGGCGTTTCGCCGATGCAGATGAAGTGGAAGTGCATACCGCTGGTAGCCTGCAACTTGAGACTTGCTGCCTCTGCGTTGTTGTTGATGATGACTGCGGTGTCCATGTCCTTGGTCTTCCAAGTAGTGGTAGAACCGTCCTTTCCGGTGAAACCGTCGGTCTTGATTGTGAAACCGCGGCTCTCAGTGTTCTTGTGCGAACTGTAAATCACAGTTACAGAGTCACCTGCGGGTACGTTCGGTATTGTTACGGCGTCCTCAGCCTTCTTTCCGTTGATCCAAATGTGAGGACCAAACGTCTCCGACTGGAACTGTATGCAGAGGTGCTGGGCACTTGCGGCTGCGAATGTCAGACCTTTGGTTTCGGGAACAACCCAGTCTTCTCCACCTACTTTGCACTTCACTTCGCCGGCAGTGCGTCCTGCCTTCGACTCATAGAAGCCGTTGGACGTCTTGTCTGTCCAGTAACCGTCGCTTGCGGCAGCGTCAGCCGCAAAGTTGGCGAGTGTTTCCTCGCTGAAGCCCTGGCGGAAATCCCACAGCTTCCTTGACTGCTCGTCTTGTGCTCCTGCCGTTATGGCGGTCAGAAGGAGCGTCAATCCTAACGTAAATAGTTTCTTCATAAATATGTTTTGGTTTGGTTAGTTTGTTAATGTTGTCTTGTCGTTTGAAAAAGTCTCTATTAAGGTTAGTAGTGTCCACACGGCACTCTGTTTGCAAATGTATTATAAAATGTAAAACGGCGCAATGTGAAAGACCATTGCGCCGTGATAAACATCTTAGGATTTTGATATTTTCGTTGATATCAAAGGCTTTTTATGTTACGAAACGTTATTTGCCTTTGTGTCTGTTGGCTCGCTGCTCGCGGTATTTAGCCTTCTGTTTGGCCGAACCACTGCCGTGTGCCCCCGTTATGTACTGCTTTTTCTTGGCCTTGGTCTTCTTCTTCTCCTGGCGGTCTCCGCTCGGAGCTTTCTTGAACACCATGCCTCCGCCGGCTATTATGTCGTCGATGTCCATAATGGTGTGGTGTTTATGGTGGCGAAAGTGTTGGCCTTCGCCACCTATATATATTAATGGTGGAACAGACGGACTCCAGTGAAGGCCATCGTGATGCCGTATTTGTCGCAGGTTTCGATAACGTTGTCGTCGCGCACCGAACCTCCGGCCTGGGCTATATATTCCACACCGCTCTTGTGGGCGCGCTCGATGTTGTCGCCGAAGGGGAAGAATGCATCGCTGCCGAGAGCCACCTTGGTGTTCTTGGCTATCCATTCGCGCTTCTCCTCACGTGACAGTGGCTCGGG
>CAVKVO010000022.1:0-17884 GCA_963659575.1 Prevotella sp. CAG:1031 | reverse complement strand
GTTTTTCTTACGATTTTTCAACCCACGACATCAAAACACTGGCGCTCATCGGTGTCATAACCCACATATTCGCTCGATGTCTGATTACCTCTCCCTCTCCCAAAAGCCCGAAATAGTTCAAAAATACGGGCTGAAAAACATACCTATTTGATTTTTATTACCATCACTTACGTGGAAAAAACGTACCTTTGCAGTCTAAAAACAGTTGTAAGCAATGGACATTCAAACAGTGGCGATACAGATGGTCGCCTTGTTTTTGTTGGTTTTGGCGGGCTACGTGTCCCGCAAATGCGGCCTGATGGGTCAGGATTTCGACCGCAAACTGTCTAACTTCGTGATACAGGTGACAGCCCCGTGCCTCGTGATTGCATCGACCATGGGCGACGTGATGCCCGACCGCAGCCACATACTGCCCCTGCTGGGCGTTGGAGCCGCCACCTATGCGGTGCTCATAGCCCTGGCCTACGTGCTGCCGAGGTTCATGCCGGTGAAGGAGAGCGACAGGGGAATGTACAGTTTCATGCTCACCTTTGCCAACGTGGGGTTCATCGGCTATCCGATTGTGGCGTCAATCTTCGGCCAGAGTGCGGTGTTCTACGCCTGCATCCTCAACGCTCCCAACACGCTGACGATATTCGTCTGGGGCGTAATGTTCATCACGGGCGACAAGGCCGGCAAGTTCAACCCCAAGCTGTTGCTGTCGCCAGCCATGATTGCCACCTATATATCGATAGTGATTGTGGCGTTGGGATGGAAAGCACCGGAGTTCATTGCGCAACCGTTCACGCTGCTGGGCAACATGACCGTGCCTGCGGCGCTGCTCGTGATAGGTTCGAGCATAGGCGGAATGCCAGTGAGGCAGATGGCCGGAAGCATAGGTACATACGTGATGTGCGTGTTCCGATTGCTATTGTTGCCCGTCGGACTGTTTTATCTGTTTCGCCTCTGTGGCGTGGACCAGCAGATTGACGCCATCAACGCCGTGCTCATCGGTATGCCGGTGGCATCATACGGCACGATGTTTTGCATGAAATACAACAAGGACACCACCGTTATGACCCAAGGAACATTTCTCTCCACGGTGCTGTCGGTGCTGAGCATACCGCTGCTGGCGCTGATTATATCATAGCGAGTGGCGAAATTCAGCAAGAAAGAATACAGACTTACAAACCCAAAGAAATAAGCTTATGAACAGAATTTGTGAACTTTTCGGTATACAATATCCCGTCATACAGGGCGGAATGGTGTGGTGTAGCGGTTGGCGACTGGCCTCCGCAGTGAGCAACGCCGGCGGTCTGGGACTGCTCGGAGCAGGCTCTATGCACCCGGACACACTGGTGGAGCACATCAGAAAGATGAAAGAGGCCACGCTGAAACCGTGGGGCGTGAACGTGCCGCTGATGTATCCGGAGATTGACCGCATCATCGACATTCTCATAAGCGAGGGTGTAGGCATAGTGTTCACCTCAGCCGGAAGTCCCAAGAAGTACACCGCAAAGCTTCACGAAGCTGGCATAAAGGTGGCCCACGTGGTGTCGAGCAGCAAGTTTGCCACGAAATGCGAAGAGGCTGGAGTGGACGCAGTGGTGGCAGAAGGCTTTGAGGCAGGAGGCCACAACGGTCGCGAGGAAACCACAACGATGACCCTGATACCGCAGGTGCGCCGCGCCACAACGCTGCCGCTGATTGCCGCAGGAGGCATTGCGAGCGGCGAGGCCATGCTGGCTGCCATGACGCTCGGCGCCGAGGGCATACAGGCGGGCACTCTATTCGCCCTTGCGGAGGAGAGTTCTGCCGCAGAGGAGTTCAAGAAGCGTTGCATCGCGCTCGCCGAGGGCGACACCATGCTCTGTCTGAAGAAGATTGCGCCCACGCGTCTCGTCAAGAACGAACTGTTTGCCAAGGTCGTTGAGGCTGAAGACCGCGGTGCATCGGCCGACGAACTGCGCGAACTGCTGGGCAAGGCTGCATCAAAGCGCGGCATATTCGAGGGCGACACAGCCAACGGTGAACTGGAAATAGGTCAGATAGCATCCTCAATAAAGGAGATAAAGCCCGTGGGCGACATCATGGCGCGCATGATTTCCGAGTTTGGTGAGGCCAAGAAGCGTGTGGCTGAGATAGAGTTTTAATGTCGGAACCCACCAATTTTCATCAACATAAAAGCCGCATCTTTTGATATGACAACAACTATAATCGCCGGTCCGTGTGTGATTGAATCGGCAGAACTGCTCGACACCGTGGCCAAGGAAATCGTGCGGATAAACTCCAAACTGGGCACAGATATCATCTTCAAAGCCTCGTTTGACAAGGCCAACCGCACTTCAATCTCGTCGTTCCGAGGTCCCGGCATAGACAAGGGACTGCAGATGCTGGCCGACGTGAAGGCGAAATACGGACTGAAACTGCTCACCGACATACACGAAAGTTGGCAGGCTGAGCCGGCAGGTGAGGTGGTCGACGTGTTGCAGATTCCGGCTTTTCTGTGCCGACAAACCGACTTGCTCGTGGCTGCTGCCCGAACTGGCAAGACGGTGAACATCAAGAAGGCGCAGTTTCTCAGCGGCAAGGACATGCGCTACCCGGTGGAAAAGGCGAAGGACACCGGTGCCACCGACGTGTGGCTCACCGAGAGAGGCAACATGTTTGGCTACAACAACCTCGTTGTGGACTTCCGCAACATTCCGGACATGCTGGAGATAGTGCCCACGGTGATCATGGATTGCACCCACAGTGTGCAGCGTCCCGGCGGTGCTGACGGCAAGACGGGAGGCGACAGACGGTTTGTGCCGCAGATGGCTCTGGCCGCAAAGGCGTTTGGAGCCACGGGATGGTTCTTTGAGGTGCATCCCCAACCCGACCTCGGACTTAGCGACGCGGCCAACATGCTGGAGCTGGACAAGCTGGAAAGGCTTGCAGCAAAGCTCATAGCAGACGATTAAAGACGAACTATAATGACAGTCAGAGACTACGCAATAAGGTGTATCAAGGACGAAGCTCAGGCTTTGCTCGACTTGATACCGCAGATAGACACAAGTTTTGACCAGGCCGTTGACCTTATATACCACTGCCACGGCAAGGTGATAGTGACCGGTGTGGGCAAAAGCGGCCACATAGGGGCAAAGATAGCGGCAACGCTGTCGAGCACCGGCACACCTTCGTTTTTCATCAATCCGCTCGACGTGTATCACGGCGACCTCGGAGTGATGACCAAGGACGATGTTTGCCTCGCCATATCCAACTCTGGGCAGACCGATGAACTGCTGCGCTTCATCCCGATGCTGCTCCACATGGAGGTGCCCATCATCGGCATGAGTGGCAACCCTAAGTCGCTGTTGGCAAAGTATTCCACCTGCCACCTGAATGTGAGCGTGAAGAAGGAGGCATGTCCGCTGAACCTCGCGCCCACAAGCAGCACCACGGCTTCGCTGGCCATGGGCGACGCACTGGCGGTGGCGTTGATGCAGGTGAGAAACTTCCAGCCGAAGGACTTTGCGCAGTTCCATCCAGGCGGTGAGTTGGGCAAACGCTTGCTCACAACGGCGCAGGACGTGATGCACACGGCCAACATGCCGGTGATTTCGCCCGACATGCACCTCGGAGAAGCCGTGATTTTGGTGAGCAAAGGCAAACTCGGCATGGGTGTGGCTGAGCGTGACGGCAAGGTAGTGGGATTGATAACCGACGGCGACATACGCCGCGCGATGGAGAAGTGGCAGGCTGAGTTCTTCGACCGCACCGTTTCTGACATAATGACCACGAGTCCTAAGTGCGTGAGTCCGCAGATGAAGATTACCGAGATACAGCAAATCATGAACAAATACAAGATTCACTCCGTTCTTGTGGTCAACGACGAAGGCTGTCTGCTCGGTATTGTAGACCATTATTCGTGCATGATATAACGCCACGATGAGACTTTTTGCGCTAATCATCGCCCTGCTCATAGGAACGGTAGGGTCAAAAACTCTGGCAAACGACCTTGTCTCTGCGGATGCTAGCGGCTCTGTCGTATCCGCAAACGACTCCATAGCGACGCAAACGAGCGACTCCACGATAGTAAGAGTGCTCGAAAAGGAGGGCGTGGCGTTCACCCACAACAACAAGGTGGCGCTGCTGATGAGCGGACAGGAGAAGTTTGACGATATGTTTGAGGCCATTCGTCAGGCCAAAAGCAGCATACACCTTGAATATTTCAACTTTCGAGCCGACTCCATCGCGTCGAAACTCTTTGAACTTCTGCACCAGAAAGCACAGGAAGGTGTGGAGGTTAGGGCGCTGTTCGACGGTTTTGGCAACAGCTCAAACAACCGTCCGCTGCGCAAGAAGCATCTCGTGGAGCTGCGCAAAATGGGCATCCAGATATACGAGTTTGACCCGATAAGGTTTCCATGGGTCAACCACGTGTTCACAAGAGACCACCGCAAGATAGTAATCATCGACGGCAACGTGGCGTATACGGGTGGCATGAACGTGGCCGACTATTATATAAAAGGTACGGAAAAGGTGGGTTCGTGGCGCGATATGCACTGCCGCATCGAGGGAGGAGCCGTAAACCAACTGCAAATGATATTCGCGAGGATATGGGAAAAGGTGACTGGCGAGGACATCTGGAAGCCTAAATATTTCCAGGCGTACAGTCCGGTGGAGATGACCGGTCTCAAGGCGGACACTGACTCTACCGCCGGCCACAAAATGGTGGGCATCATCAACCGCGAACCGCGCAAGACCAACAAGATAATGCGCACGTTCTACCTTGCTGCAATCAACAGTGCGCAGGACTCAATCAAGCTGATAAACCCATACATGACGCTCAGCCACAAGCTGAAGAAGGCTCTCAAGGATGCTGTGAAGCGCGGTGTGAAGGTGGAAATAATGGTGTCGGCGCACAGCGACATACCGCTTACGCCCGACTGTGTGCTCTACAACGCTCACAAACTGATGAAAAAGGGGGCGCACGTGTGGCTCTACCAACCGGGATTTCACCACTCGAAGATAATAATGGTTGACGGCAGATACTGCACAGTGGGCAGTACCAACCTCAATTCGCGCAGTCTGCGGTATGATTATGAGGAGAACGCGGTCATAATAGACAAGCCCGTAACCAAGCAACTGGACGATATGTTCGACCGCGACAAGCTCCAGAGCGTTTATCTCACGCAGGAAGTGTGGAACAAGACACGCTCTCCGTGGAAGAAGTTTGTGGGTTGGTTCGCCCATCTGCTCGCCCCGTTCCTGTAAACAAGAGGGGCTATAAGTCGGATTTGGCACACATACGCATCAAAAACTCGAAGTTATCATGCAGCGCAACACGGCAGTTTCGATAAGCAAGGGCATCGCCATAATACTGATGGTGATGGGTCACGCCAGTTGTCCGGGGCGTTTGTGCTCGTTCATCTACGAGTTTCACATGCCTCTGTTCTTCTTTTTCGCCGGTTTTTTCTTCTCCACAAAGTATCTGAACGACGAGGCCACGTTCGTCAAACGGCGCATAAAGGGTCTTTACGTGCCGTTCGTCAAGTGGTCAGTGGTGTTTCTGCTGCTGCACAATGTGTTTTTCAAGGTTGGAATACTCAACGAACAGTATGGCAACGCGGCTGGTGGAGTGACGCATCCCTACTCGTGGCACATCATGCAGCAACGCCTTTGGAGCATAGTAACGTCAATGGGCAGCTACGACGAGTTCATTGCCGGAGCCTTTTGGTTCTTCCGGGCACTGCTCGTTGCCTCGATTCTGTATCTCGTGTTGTTCAAACTGTTCAGCCATATAGCCCTTCGGTGCGGCAAAAGCGCAAACACAAACGTCATTGCATCACTCGTTTGCGCAACAACACTGCTGCTCGCGGCATGGCAAACAGGCGAGGGACTGCGCATAACCACCCTTGTGCAGGGCGGCTACCGCGACATTTTGGGAACGTTTTTCTTCGGATGCGGCTTCCTTTTCAGCCGATATAAAGGTAGTTACAAGGCCACTTGGTGGAACACTGCGCTGTTTTTCATCGTCACACTGCTGTTCTCACTCTACGCAAGCAGCGGCATGGTGTGGCGCACCAGTCTGGAAAACTTCTTGAAGTTGCCCGTTCCTGCCATTTGCGGAACGCTTATGGTGTATAATATCAGCTTGTGGATTGACAAAAAGGACGGACTCGCAAGGCGTTTCCTTGTGTATTGCGGCAACAACACGCTGCCTATCCTTGTGTTTCACATCCTTTCGTTCAAGCTGGTGAGCCTTGTGAAGATATGGATATACGGGCTTGACTACCTGCAAGTGGGCAGTCATTTGGTGGTACACGTCAACGAAAGCACCGACGGTTTCTGGGTTTTATACACCATAGTGGGCGTCGGACTGCCGCTGGCGTGGACTTACGCCTATCGCAAAGCCGTGGCGCATATCTCGTCCACCATGAGATAGATTTCCGTGGAGCCTATTCCGTGAGCCTTAATGAAGCTCCGCTCCGGCTCAATGATTTCCTTTAGCGTGTATTCTGCCAGTTCTGCCACGCCCGACTGCGGATGGCGCGACTTCAAATAGCGTGCAAAAAGGTCGGCAGCAGCCGTGATGTTGCCCAAAAACCAGTGGCAATAGCCGTGGTTAACGAGGTCGTCAGTATCGCCGGAGTTCTGCTTGGCGAGGTTTTCATACACGGTCAACGCCTGTTGGCAGTTGCCTTTGCCCATCAAAGCACGCGCCATGACGCGACTCGTATCGCCATCGCCGTGGTGCTCATAGTCGAGTTTGTAGAGCAAAGCCAACGCTTCGTCATATCGCCCGGCATTGGTTAGGCACACGCAATAGCCCAGACTGTATGTCCTGTTGTCGGGCGCAATCTCCACAAGTCGTGAATATACCTCAGCTGCTTCGGCGTATGAGCCTTCGTAAAACAGTGCCCTGGCATATCCAGCCTGTGCCTTAACGTCGTCGGGACGCTGCTTTAACGCCTTGGCAAAGCACTCCTTTGCCGACGGTTCTGCCACATCGGCCTTGCCTCGCAGCAGCAGATTGCCGCAAAGAATGTAGTATTTGTAGTCCTTAAAACCGTCTCCGCAGTTGCTGAGCACCGCAGACGCTTCTTCATACAGACCGCGTTTTACCATAACGGCGGCCATTTCGGTGAAGCCACGACCCAGTTCGGTGTCGCTGAACAGACCATTAGCGAAGAACACATAGCTCGGTTTGTCGGCGGCAATGCGGTCGAAAGGATTGAAAAAGAAACTCCTTGAAGGGAACAAACGGAAGAAACGGTAGAGGTCTTGCAGGTATCTGCGACGTATATATGCGGGATTGTCGCGGTCTGTCGCCATCGTTTCCGCCCCGGCAAAGCTGCCTGAGCCAAGCATTTCACGCACATTGGCGGGCATCCTGTCGGCAACCATGTGGAAAGCAAACACGAATGAATACTTGTCACTGTCGCAGAAAGGCACGGTATCAAGTAGCTTGTGCATGAAGTCGCCGTAGCTTGTGCCGTCGCAAACACGGCTCACATCGGGGTGTTCCCAATAGAATGGAGCGAACCAGTTGGACGTATGGCTGAAGAAAGGGAACCGTTTCATCTGCGAAAAGCCGCCGAAATAGATGTCCGCACCGGCCTTCTGCATATCGGCCATGCGGCGGAAACTCTGCTCAACTTCCTCCATTTCACGTTCTGAAGCCTCGGGATCGAGTATCTCGCGCAGTGAGTCTTCCTCCTTTTCCTCAAGTCCCTGCGGCGTAATGTTAAGGTTGTTGTGGCGCAACAGGCCTGGCATTATGTCCCGTTGTATGGTTTGGGTGTCGTGTTCGGCGTTGACGCAGTAGAGAAGTTGTATCTGCAAGCCCCTCAAATCGGCCTGCGACTGTGGGTCAAGCAGCAAGTTGTTGAGCAAATCACGCACTTCCGGAAACAGTCCGCAGCCGTCATGGCCTACGGCAAACACAAATCCAACGAGGGCGCGTTGGCGCACTGCGGTGTCCAAACTGCCGCGATAGGCATCGGAAAGCAACCGGATTTTGTTTATATCAAACGTGTTGAGTGAGCCAAGTGTCACTGCCGACACAAGCAACTGCTGGTCGGTGGTGTCCACAGTGGGCGAAAGAATAGTATTAGTTACCGCCTGACGCAGACTATCTGCCCACTGTCCGGAGGTCCAGATGTAGTCAAAGACATCGGCAACGTACTTCTGGTGACGTGCATAAAGGTCATTCAGCTTCTCCTTGCGGGTGTGTTCCGGTTCCAACCCGAGCATTGCGGCATCGGAAACGAAGCTTTCCAGTCGGCTTTGCAGTGTCTCTGCTAACGAATCCGCGTCAATTGCTCTGTGCGAACGGCCATGAACCGAACCCGCAAAGGCATCTTTCGACAGAGCGTGAGCCAGAGACACGTCGGCAGACAAGCCATACATACGGCGCAACAGGTTGTTGTAGACACTGTCCATGTGGTCGTCCTTCATGCCACGACGCCAGTAACCAGCCATAAGGGCATAGTCGTCTCTCAACGGACTGAGCCTTTCGGCAATGCCACGCTCGGGATATTTGCATCCAAACGTTTCCATTGCGTCCATAGCACGACTCAGTTCATGTCGCCGCAGGGCGTTTTCCACGCCGCGCAAATCCTCATTGATGTCCATTGTTAGTCTGTGTTTTCCTTGTTTGAAGCCACTTGTCAGCCCTCTCAATGTCGGCCTTTCGTGGAGAAACCATGTGAGAAAATCTAATCTTTGTGCCGATTGTGTCAGCCACAGCGGCATCTACGCTGCAAAAATCGCTCACAAGTTTGCGGTAGTGCCCTACCCCGTACTTGTTAATGGAGTCGCAAGCCATGTTGTAAGCCCGTTTGAACACCTCAAGTTGCTTCTTCCGGTTCTTGTCTCCTTGCTTATCACTTCTCACGACAATCGCTCCCGGCCTGAAATCCAGCTTCCGCGAGTCCATTATGGCATTGTTTTTCAGAAGCAATGCGGCAGTAGCTTGCGGCTCAGTCAGCCACATAGCGTCCATTTCGTTGTTGCGGAGCATGTCAAGACGCACGGTAACATCGTTAATCTGCACACGAAACACACGTTCATCCTTCACCTTAGCACTGTCAACAGCGTAGTCGGCCAGTAAATCCGTGGCAGAATAGCGTGTCATGGCAAGCATCTTGTCGTACAACTGCTTCAGTTCGCGTATACGGGAGTTCCTGTTGGCAATAAGCAACCAATAGCTATCGGTAGCGGAAACGTACGACAAGGGAACGCCTTGCCCGATGAGCCGTTGCGCACGCACCACATCTGTGATTCCAGCCTCCACACTTCCACCAGTAAGAGCGGTGTCGCAATCCATCTGAGCGGTAAACCTCCGCAAACGAACGTCGGCACCCAACGAGTCGAACAGGTTGTAATGACGCGCTATATATATAGGTAAGCAGTCGAGAGTGGGCAACACAGCCACCTTAAAAGCCGCCGAGTCTTCCTTTTGCAACCGTATGCGCTCCGCACGCGACAGCCGTTTGCGTTCCTCTTCCGACTGTCCGCAAGCGGCCAAAACCGCAACGGCCAATATTATCCATAAAAGTCGTTTCATCAATATTCCTTTGCCTTATGCAACAGCAACTGTCCTTTCAAGGCGTAATGATTGCCAAACAGTCACCCAACCGTTGCCGTTGTGCAAATTTACGGAAATATATCGGTTCGACATCCACCGACGTACCTAATATTTGTAAACGCACAAACGCGATGCATCGACATCAGCTACTAACAACAACAGTAACCACAGAATATAAAAGATGCCGAACATACAAATATGAAAAGGGGCTGCACCTATATATAAGGTATAAGGCCACTGCGCTCAGATGCCGAACATACAAACAGGAAAAGGGGCTGCACCTTGTTCGGCACAGCCCCTTTTCATATTCCTTTATGTTCTTTCGTTATGGGTAAATCGTTTCCGAAGAAACAGACACCCCAGATGTTTTAGAAGAACAGATAGCGGTTGTCAACTACGTTTGCCTTCAGATAAAGCTCGTTCATGAAGCGGCTGGCAGCCTGAAGAGCCTGCTGAGACAACTGCATCTCCATAGTCTTGTCGTCGAACTTGGCGCCCTGCTTCGTGTTCTTGGCCACTACCTGGAACATAAACGCTCCACCGTTGCCCTTGATTACACGCTGGCAGAACTTGCCCTTCTGAGTTGCAGCCACAGCACCGCTAAGTGCCGGCTCGCTTGTACCCGTTGCCTGGATGAAAGCAGGTGCACTGAAAGTGATCTGCTTAACCTCTGCCACCTGTGCGCCCTTGCCCTTAGCAGCGGCAATGCTGTTGACACCGGCGAGCTTAGACTGGAGCATATCGAACTTCTTGTCCTTTATCACCTCAGCCTTCACCACTTCCTTCACGTCGTCAAGGTCGCGATAGCCAGCAGGATGCACCTTTGTCATGGCCAACACGAGCAGATGGTCGTTGTTGCCGCACTCATAGAGAGGAGAAACATCGCCAGCCTTAGCGTCAAAGATCCACTTCATAGCCTCACGAGTGCTGCGGATGCCAACCACATTGTGCTCAGAGTTGAACACATCCTTGCGCTCCTGCACCTTGAAACCATACTTGCCAGCGTTCTTCTCCATAGCCTCAACGCTCTGGTTCTCGCTTACAAACTGGCTGAACTTGTTGTATGCAGCAGAATAAGTGCCCTTAGAGAAGTCGATAGAGTGCTTAACGACAGCAGCAACATACTTATCCTTCATGGCCTTGCGGCTAACCACCTGCAGGACGATGTTGCCCTGAGAGAACTGGATGTTCTTTGTTTCGCCAGCACCGAGAGTGTTCAGAGCCTCCAAGTAAGCCTTTGTGTCAGCGTCAACAGTCTGTGTGCGCTCATACATGGCAGAAGTGAGCCACTGCTTTGCACCATCCTGACCGTACTTCTTGGCCAGAGCCTCGAAGTCAGCGCCACCGTTGAGGGCTGTGTAGATGCTGTCGGCAGTCTTGCGGGCAGCGTCAACAGTCTCTCCACCTACCTGTATCTGACGATATTCGATAGAGTCAGGCATCTGAGCCTTGGAAATCAGCTTCACAACATTGAGAGTATTGTCGGTGATGGTTTCGAACACAGGTGATACCTGACCCACTGCCATAGAGTCAATCTTTGCTGCGATGTCCGTGGGGAATGCGTTGCGGGTAACAGGAAGTCCAGTGTAGGACACCTGCGACTGTGCCTTGCGCACCACATTAGTCGGGTCGCCACCGTTGCGCAGTTCGTCAGAAGCCTCTGTCATGGTCTTCTGCAGAGCCTTGCGGTCAGCGTCTGAGGGCAAAACCTGGAAATCCACATACTTGATGTCACGGCTTTCCACATACTGCTTGAACATCTCCTTATCCTCATCATACTTCTTCTTGAGGTCGCTCTCGCTAACTTCCACCTTGTTGTCGTTGATTGTAGAGTAAGCGATGGACGCAAGCTGGATGTCACTCTCTGTGGTCTGACCCTCAAATGCCATCTTTGCAGAAACGGGGTTGGACAACAAGCTGTGCGAAAGAAGGTTCTGATACTTCATAGACAACGTCTGCTGACGCAAAGTCTTCTCGATAAACTTCCAGTAGTCGTATATCTTCTTATACTGCTCAGCCATCTGCGGATTCTGGGCAGCGTTCATCTTCTTGTAGTCGTCAAGGAACTTGGTGAGGATTGACACGTCGAAGCGGCCAGTCTGCTGATTCACGAACGGAGTCTGCGCGAGCATCGGGCTTGTACCCTGCTTCAGAATGTTCTGAAGTTCAGTGTCTGTAACGGTAAGACCGAGCTTCTCGGCCTCGTTTTCCACCAATGCATTGTTGACATAAGTTTCCCAAACCATGTCTTTCACCTGGTTCAGCTCGTCGTCAGTCAGGTTGTCGCGTCCCTGAGTCATCTTGATTACCTCCTGATACTCATCGACGAGAGCCTGAAACTCCTGCACTGATATTTTCTTTCCCAACACTTCGCC
Organism: Prevotella sp. CAG:1031; assembly: GCA_963659575.1. Classification (GTDB taxonomy): domain Bacteria; phylum Bacteroidota; class Bacteroidia; order Bacteroidales; family Bacteroidaceae; genus Prevotella. The sequence continues at coordinate 5,953 of CAVKVO010000022.1, read as the reverse complement.
CACCTGTTGCCGTCTCTGGTTGCTCGTAGCCTCACAAGAGCGGAACAATTCTTCGGCGATAAACGCGAAAAGAGCGGCACCGATAATGCATATCAGCAAGACGCCTCTTTTCCTAATTGATCCTAATGCTGCCATTACTTTGCTTTATTATTTTTGTTTTATATTCTCTTTACTTTTCGTGTCCGCACGGTTTTCATTCCGTAACTTTAGCGGACAAAATTAATAAATTTAGCGCAAACATCGGCCTAATCGATAAAAAAAACGCTTACCGACAAACTTTTAGCTTCACCAACTCTATCTTTGTCATCGTTCTTTTTATGACTTTGAACTCATATTTGCCCACCTTTACCACATCATTCAGTTTGGGGAAACTCTGATACTTGTGCAGAATGAGTCCACCTACGGTCATGTATTCGTCGCCTTCGGGCAGTTTGAGCGAGAACTTCTCGTTCACCTTCGCTATCTCAAGACGTGCGGAAAGGATGTATTCCCCGTCTTCCGTCTTCCGTGCCACGTAGGTATTGCTGTCGTGTTCGTCCTCGATGTCACCGAAAATCTCCTCCACAATGTCCTCCAGGGATATCAGTCCGCTGGTGCCACCGAACTCATCGACCACCACACCGAGCGACTTCTTCTGCTGCAACAGCGTGTGCATGAGTTTGCTTGCCGCCATTGTTTCCGGTACGTAGGGTATTGAGCGTATGCCAGCCTTCCAGTCTTCGGGATTTTTGAACATCTCCGACGAGTGGATGTAGCCCACGATGTGGTCTATGTCGTTCTTATACACTATGATTTTGGAGTATCCGCTCTCGATAAACTTCGCCTTGAGGTCGTCCAGAGTACACTCGTCGATATTCACACCCTCTATCTCCGTGCGCGGCACCATGCAGTCGCGCACCTTGGTTGTGGAGAAATCGAGCGCGTTGTGGAATATCTTCACCTCCTGGTCAATCTCCCTCTCACCGCTGGCATTGTTGATACTGCTCTGCACGAGGTAGTCCAAATCCACCTTGGAAAACCGGTTGGAGTCCTCATCCTTCTTCATCTTCACCCCAAACAGGCGCAGCAACAGGCGCGAAAGCACTGTGGCGAGCTGCGCAATGGGATAGAGAATCACATAGCAGAGGAATGCCGGCAAGGCGAAAAAGGTGAGCATGCCGCTCGGATTGCTCTTGAATATCGACTTAGGAAGGAACTCTCCCGTGAACAAAACCACCAGAGTGGAGAGTATAGTGTCGGCCATCACTCGCACACCTTCGTGGAAAGGATAGAACAAGAGGCGGTCAAACACGTGGGCAAACAGTATACCGTAGATTACGAGCACGATGTTGTTGCCCACAAGCATGGTGCTCACGAAGTTGTTGGAGTTGCGGTAGAAGAAGGCGATGGCGCGCTGCGAGAGTCCCTCCTTGTTGCGTCCCATCTCTGCCCACATGCGGTTTCCCGACACGAAGGCCATCTCCATGCCCGAAAAGAAGGCCGAAAAGGCCATCGTTATCAATAATCCTATTATATATTGTGTCATGGTGTTGCTGTGTTTGTTTGTGTTGCGTGCGGCGTAGCCTTGGTTCTCGGTTCCGGTGTGACGGTCGTCGTGTCGCCCGGAGTGCCGGGTTGAGTCTGCGCAGACTGACTGCCGTCCATGTCAGACTTGACGAACGAGCCTTCCGAGTTGCTCACCGAATAGCGTGTCATGCGCTCGTCGCTGCGGAAACGCGTGCCCTGCAGGGTACGTTCCGGGGTCACGAGACGCGAAAACTTGTTGGAATACATTTCGTGGAGCATACCGTCCCAGAACAGTTCTTCACCTGAAAACACCATTCCGTTGACGTTTTTGATGCGCACACGCCCTCTCAACTCCCACAGTTTCTTGGTGTCATAATACCATGCTGTGTCGGCTTGGATGTAGGCTTGCACGTGGAATTTCTCGTCAAACTGCTCCAGGAAGATGCCTTTCTCGAATGTCCAGCGCGACGGAACGCGCGTTTGGTTTACGTCCCAACGCTCCGTCACTATCTTATATTTTATCACTCCCGAGTCGGAAATGAGCGTATTCACCCCATAGCTGGTCATCACCGACACCGAGTCGCGGTCGTGTATGGCCGGCGCAGTGTGCTCCTTGTTCTCCGAACATGAGAACAACGCCACCACAACGCCCAAGAGAGCGGTGGCAACGGCACTTATGCTTCTGCCGTGCGACGGTGTATCAAAAGCCGGGTCGTCCAAAATCGTCTGAGTTTATTCCACTTTCCACTTCATAAACCACCGCTCGTTGAACGTCAGACCGATGTTTATGCGGAACGTGTTTTCTGTTAAGAGTCCTGTAGCCGAGGCGTGTGTCCACTGCGCACTGATGTTCAGCGTGGAGCGGTTGTTCCATCCGTTGCTCAGGGGAATGCCGAATCCGGCCGTTACGCCATATTCCTTCGGACCGTCAGTGCCGTTCACCTTTATATATGGTGTGCTGTATGTGGCACCTATGCGGTATTGCACACGGTTGAAAAACTTGCGACTGTTGCCGTCGGGCATCCACTGCGCACCCAAAGCCACCTTGTGGCGGTCCTGCAAAAGTCCGCTGCGCAAGACATATTCACCCGTACTGTTGTCCACTTCGGGGAAATCCACTTTGCCCCAAGTCTGCAACGAGTAGTCGGCACCCACGGTGAGCGCCGTGCCGTGCTGCCAGGTAAGTCCCAGTCCGAAGGTGTTGGGGAGAGCCAAACCGTTGCTAATGGTCTTGGTGGAAGACGTAGACACTTTGGTCTGCGGATTGGTTGTCGTGGTGACAATCTCCGGATTGGCACCGAGTTTGTGGCCCAATCCGAACACGGCTCCTGCGGTGAGCACATCGGTATTGTTCAACGGCTGCACCCACTGCGCACCGAAGTCGAGCTTATAGTTGCTCACAGTGGCACTGTAGGCACGCTTCACCGTGTTGGCATACGAGTCGCTGATGGACGCCGTGACCGTACGGTCGTACGTTCCCCACAGATAGCCCACGTTGGCACCAATGGAGAGTCCCTTTATCACCTGCCATCCCACTCCGATGAAAGCCTGGTGTATACCTCCCGAACCGCTGTAGGTTTCGGTTGCCGTGAGGCTTGAGGTGCCCACTTTGGGCGTGTTGGAGTAGTTGTAGCCTATGTTGGTGTATGGCAACAGTCCGAAACTCACGCCCACTTTGGGCAGTGCACGGAATATCGCCGTGGCATATTCAAAGTCCGCGTTGTTGGCGTTCTTCTTAGCGTTGCCCTCCTTGAAACTCGTTATCTGGCCTGAAAGCCCGACGTCGAATATCATTGTCAGCGAGTCAACCGCCGAATAGGAGGCCGGATTGAGCGTGTTCACAATACCGTTGTAGCGCAGTCCAATGCCTATGCCGCCCATTCCTCTGCTCATGCCGGACGACTGGTCGGAAAGGACACCCAGTCCATATTGGCTGTATGGTGAATTTGTGCCGCTTTGAGCCGACACCGACAGGGCCGAAGCCATCAGAACACCGAGAATAGCCGTTCTTTTCGCCATCTTTTGACAGTACATTCTTATATATAAAAACGAAATCACAGCGGCACTTCACGGCACACTGTGGGGCGGCAAAGTTACGAATAAATATCTGCATGGCAAAGACAACGTGCCGCAAGCAGTCTTTTTTTTAACTTTTTATGGGTGGTTATAGGGAGAAATTGCCCTGTTGGAAACCATCGATATGTCATTCAACAGAAAAGGTCGGAAAAATCGTAAGCAAAAGATGGTTATTCGCTTACAGTCTCGCCACATACTTTTATCTAAAAACAATTCTATAAGCAAAAGCGACCGTTATGGTTTCAAACCGTAAACGGCCTATTTACGCATCGTAAATGGGCCACTTACGATGCGTAAATGGGCCACTTACGGTGGCTAAATGGCACGGTTACGAAAGCCAAGTGATTGATTGGCGCAGCTCCGACATACAGCTTCGGCAACATACAAACGCATCCGAACCGTATTTGTGTTACCTTTTTCAGTAATCCGGATACATTTCATTACACCATAAGGCAGTAATTTTGCAACGTAAACAAAAACCAACATTCACATATATAAATATGTATATAGAGAAAATCAACGAGCCGAACGATACAAAACAGTTCGACGACAAACAACTGGAGGTGCTGGCCGACGAAATACGTGGCGGCATATTGAACAGAGTGAGTGCGCATGGCGGCCACGTGGGCCCCAATCTCGGTGTGACGGAAGCCACGATAGCCCTTTGTCGGGTGTTCAATTTCCCCGAAGACAAGGTGGTGTTCGACGTTTCCCACCAATCCTATCCCTACAAAATGCTCACCGGACGTGCCTTCGGATTCACCGAAACGAGTCGCATCAACGACATTTCGGGTTATAGCAGTCCGCTGGAGTCGCCCGTGTACGACCAGTTTGAGATTGGCCACACATCCACCTCGGTAGCCCTTGCCACCGGTTTGCAAAAGGCGCGCGACATGCGTGGCACCCACGAGAACATCATCGCGCTGATAGGCGACGGCAGTCTCAGTGGCGGCGAAGCGTTTGAGGGACTGGACATGGCTGCCGAACTTGGCACAGGTATAATAATAGTGGTGAACGACAACGAGATGAGCATTGCCGAAAACCACGGCGGACTGTATAAAAACCTCGCTCTGTTGCGCCAGACGCAGGGCAAAGCGGAGCTGAACTTCTTCCGCGCCATGGGACTCGACTACGTGTATGTGGAGCAGGGTAACAACATCGCCGCACTTACCGAGGCATTCCTAAAGGTGAAAGACATAGACCATCCCGTGGTGGTACACATCCACACCGAAAAGGGTCACGGCTACGCTCCGGCTGTGGCGGAAAAGGAACGATGGCACTGGAGCATGCCGTTTGACGTTCAGACGGGTAAGCCCAAGTCGACGTCGTCGGGCGAATATATGCCTGCACTGCTTGGCCAGTGGCTGCGCGAGGAGATAAAGCGCGACCCCAAACTGGTGTGCATAGCTGCCGCAGTGCCTGCTGCCATAGGCTTTGGACCAAAGGAGCGTGAGGCCGCAGGACGGCAGTTCATCGATGTGGGCATAGCTGAAGAGGAGGCCGTAGCGTTGGCTTCGGGACTGGCCAAGGGCGGCATGCGACCGGTGTTCAGCACCTACGCCACATTCTTCCAGCGCACCTACGACCAACTGGCGCAGGATCTCTGTGTCAACGGCAACCCGGCTGTGGTCAATGTCATCGGCTCATCAATATTCGGTATGAACGATTTCACCCACATCTGTTTCTTCGACATACCCATGCTCAGCCACATTCCCAACCTCGTTTACCTTGCTCCCACGTCATACGAGGAACTGATTGCGATGGAGAGTTGGGCGATACGTCAGACGCAATACCCCGTGGCGATACGTGTGCCGGAGTGCAACGTGGTGCATACCCATGAACCTGTGGACACCGACTACTCCACTCTCAACCGTTTCAAGACCGTACGCCGAGGCAGCAAGGTGGCAATAATCGCCGTGGGCGACTTCTTTGAAAAGGGCGAAAGGGTGGCTGATATGCTGAAAGAGCATGGTGTGGAGGCAACGCTCATCAATCCGCGATATATTTCGGGTGTAGATGCCGACTTGCTCGAATCGCTTAAAGCCTCTCACTCCGTTGTGGCAACCATCGAAGACGGCTGCGTCGACGGCGGTTTCGGTGAGCGCATAGCCCGCTTCTACGGTGCTTCCGCAATGAAGACTCTTTGCTTTGGAGTAGAGAAAGCCCTCTACGACCGATACGACATAAACCAGATGTTGCACGACAACAACCTTACTGACGAGCAGATTGTAAGCACTATCATAAAGACAATGTAAGTTTTGTCAAGGATAAGAGAATCACGTCCCCGCTTTGCCCTCAGCTAAAAAGGCACAAGGCGTAGGAGGTACGGCGCCCCCGCCGTATCATTCGTGCTCAAAAGCTAATCTTTCGC
>CAVKVO010000021.1:0-18196 GCA_963659575.1 Prevotella sp. CAG:1031 | reverse complement strand
GTTCTGTAAACGCAGGCCATTCGTCGGCGGGCACTGTCTGCTTCAGAAATTTGTAGAAATCTAATTCCTCGTCATACGTATCCAAATAGAGCAGACTGGCATACTTTATAATCAGGTCACGGTTGTCTTCTTTCTGTGCAATGCGAAGCATCCAGTGATACCATGGTAACACGGAACTTGTGGCTTTGTCTTTATCTTGCTCAATGCCGTCGAGAGCCAACTGATAAGCTCGTTGGATATCATTGACATACAGACTTTCCTCAATGGCTTCTTCGCGAAAATTCTTGATGTGAAGATTGTCGAGCATCAGTTGGCGAGCAGTATCTTCTCCTTTCCATTTCAGCAAAAGATCTTTCTTCAGTTGCATCAGTTCGCTTTGCCAGAAATCCGATTGAAATTCTTCGTCGCTGTCAAGAGCCTCCATGATGTCTTCGTATTCCTCTTCACAGTTAGCGAGATTTACGAGGATTCCATAAAGCTCAATATTGTAACTCGTGCCTTTGAAATCGTCGTCGTCGATGCACGTCCAGCAACGTTCTATGAACAACAGACGGCAGTCCTCATCAAGTTTCAACTCGTCGACATCGGCAATTGAACTCAACACCCGCATGCTTTCGCGAATGATAAAACTGAGATGACCCATACTATCATCGGAATGGTTGGCGGTAGCGATGCCGTTCTCCAAAGCACAGAAGCAGATGTCGATGGCACTTTCATAATTGCCGTTGTCGCAGAAATGTTCTGCGGCGCCTAATGCCTTGTCAACAATTTCCTCCAAATGGTACTGTTCAGCTAATGGGATGTGGCCATAATTTGTCCCAGCTTCAATGAATGCAGAGTATATCTGCTCAACGTATGCTTCTCCGCTGTCGCCTTTGAGAAAATATGTTTTGAACTCAGACATGAAGTCATCAAGCACCTCTTGTATGCCCAGCTCTTTTTCAAGAAACTTGCGCAGTTCTTTTTCGGGTATCTGTTTGAGAATGTCCTTTGTGCTATTCGCCTTCTTTTTCTTTCCCATATACGTTGCTTTTCTTGGAGTATTTCTGTAGAACTGTCCTAATTTTAGTCTATTTCCTCGTCAGCCTCATATCCTCCCATTTCGCGGATGGCGTTTTTCAGAAGGGTGTATTGCTGATAGAGGTTGTTTACGGCCTCTTCGCCCTTGGTGTAATCGTGCATGGGACTCTTGAGGAAGAAGCTCAAGAACCGCTGAGTACCGTAGCGTCCGGCACGGGCGGCAAGGTCGCTGAGCAGCGTAAGGTCGAGAAGTAGCGGTGCGGCGAGGATGGAATCGCGGCAGAGGAAGTTAATCTTGATCTGCATTGGATAGCCCATCCATCCGAAAATGTCTATGTTGTCCCAACCCTCCTTGTTGTCGTTGCGCGGCGGATAGTAGTTGATGCGCACCTTGTGGAAGTAGTCTGTATAGAGGTCGGGCTGGTTTTCCGGTTTGAGAATAGTCTCAAGCGTTGACAGTTTGCTTACCTCCTTGGTGTGGAAGTTGGCGGGTTCGTCGAGCACAAGACCGTCACGGTTGCCAAGAATGTTGGTGGAAAACCATCCGCTGAGGCCGAGGCAACGAGTGCCGATGATGGGAGCGAAACCACTCTTTACCAGTGTCTGTCCGGTCTTGAAGTCCTTTCCGGCAATCGGCATACGGGTCTTTTCGGCCAGTTCCCACATCGCCGGTATGTCAACTGTGGTGTTCGGAGCACCCATGATGAACGGACAACCCTCCGTCAGGGCGGCATAGGCGTAGCACATTGACGGAGCTATGTGCTCGCGGTCGTCGGCTTTCATGGCCGCTTCGAGTGCCGAAAGCGTGTAGTGGATGTTCTCGTCCACCGGGACATATATCTCTGTTGATGCCGCCCAGATGACAACAATGCGCGAACAATTGTTCTTCTCCTTGAAGTCACGTATGTCCTTACGCAGAGCCTCCACCATATCCCAACGCGTCTTGCAGTCTTTCACGTTGTCGCCGTCGAGCCTTTTCGCGTAGTTTTTGTCGAAAGCTGCCTTCATGGGCACTATCTTTTCCAGTTCGTCCTTGACGGGATTGATGTCTTTTTCGTCCAAAACCTCAGCGTACATAGCTGCCTGATAGGCGTTTTGCGGATATATATCCCATGTGCCGAACACGATGTCGTCGAGTTTTGCGAGTGGAACAATGTCCTTATAGTGCAGATACTTCTTGTCTTTTCCGCGTCCGACTCTTATCTTATCATATTGAGTCATTGACCCGATAGGCTTAGACAGTCCCTTGCGTGCCATGAAAACGCCTGTCATGAATGTCGTTGCAACCGCTCCGTTGCCTACAATCATAATGCCTAATTTGCCGTCAGCCGGCTTTACATCAGTTAGTTTCATGTCTTAATATCTTTATATCTTTTGTCTTTTTTCGTTTGTTTATGTCACTTCAATACGCCTCCGACAAGTTCCTCCAAACTGCTTATTGTCCTGTCGGCGCACTTGCCGTCGGGAGCGTCAGTCGTCCATCCTTCGCCTTTGAGCCACACTGTTTGGCATCCGGCTCGTTTGCCAGGAATGATGTCCTTGTCGTAGGAGTCTCCCACAACGGTGACTTGGTCGGGTTTTAAGCCCAAGGCTTCCACGCCGAGAGTGAATATTTGAGGATTCGGTTTGCGTATTCCCACTACGGCAGACTCTATGACAGAGAGGAAAATACCGTCGAAAGAAAACTCGTGCAGCACCGTATTCAGGTTGCCGTAGAAGTTGCTTACGAGCATCAGAGGCCATTGTTCTTTCATTTTCAGCAGCACTTCTCGACTGCGGGCGGTCTCCACCTTTACATTATTATATAAGTAGTCGAGCACCGCCGAGTGCCATTCTTCAGAATGAAAACCGTTGAGCTTTGTGGCGATATACTCCATTTCGATGCGCAGTTTCACGTCGAGCGTGCGGCGAAAGGTGTAGTCGGGCTGAATAATCGGATTGCGCCCGAGTTCCTTTTCAGCGTAAACGTATGCTTCCCGAAACAGTTCTTCGCTCACGGGCACAGCGCAGTGCTCATAAGCATGCCATATAACACGTCCCCAGTGACATCCTCCAGTGTCGAGAGTGCCTCCGTAGTCGAAGATGTAGCCTTGTGAAGAAGGGCAGTTAGATTCGTTTTTCATGTCGTTTGTTCCTTTCCTGATGCCGCAACCTTGTATTTGCGTTCCACTATTTGGGCTATGACTTCGGCCGCTTCAGTTCTGCACCGTGAGAAACTGGGCCAGTCGTTGAAGTCTATGATGCAGAACGAACCATCGTGACGTATGATGCAGTCGCCTCCATACACTTCCGTACCTATGGCAATAGCAGCCCGTTCAACAGCACTGCGCAGTGCTTCGGCATCGTAGCTATAGTGTTGAGGCTTGCCGTTGCGCTCCTCGTCGCCGAACTTGCTCATCCCGTCATCGCCGGGATAGTATGTCCTGAAGAAGTCAGCACCTGTCACGCCGTAGAATTTCACCAAGTCGCCATCCTCGTGCGCCTGTATCACGATGCTGCTTGCGCCATTGGCCTTCATCGCCTCCACAGCTTCGGTCATCTCGGAAGCGTTTGCGGCAAAGCGGATGTCCTCTTTCGTTTCAGCCACTCCGTCGCCGCGTTTCACCCAGCAACCCTTTTCGCCCATGCCGTCGTAGGGTAGGGGTGTGCCTATTTGCCGCAATGCGTTGTTCAGTCTGGCTCTGTGACAGCACAGACTGACGCTTTCGCTGCTGTTTATCACCGTCGCTCCATTCTGTTCCCGTTCCTTCAGCCACTCCAATGTCTGTGGATTGCGCCCCATGGACATATACATATTATGGTGTGCGAAACAGTCTTTGCGACACTCTTCTTCGCTCACCACGTCAACCGTCACGCCCCTTGACCTGAGCGTTTGGCTCACGTCGTCGAGTATGGCTGCGTCTTTCTCCACAGAGTTTGGGGAGTAGCGTTCGGCTCTCCTTATGGCAAGTATTCCGTTTGTCACAGTTGTCGGGGTGCTGTTTGTCCTTTCCGTGCGGCAATGCCGGATAAGAGAAAAGACAAAATGGCTTCCCGTTTCCTACCGCAACGTTTATACTGCAAAGATAGTGCAAACGAGCGGCAAGAGAATATGTTCTCAATTGCCCGAGTGCAGCCTATCTTATGCAAAGATAGGGAAAGGCTTGTTAAGGAGAAAAGTTTTTAATTCTTTTTGGTTTTTTAGGCTGTTGCAATCCCCGTTCGGGTGTGCAAAATGCCTTTCATGGTGTCCTCTTTGTCAACGGCGGCGTAAAGTGGCGGTTATTTCACCACCACTTTGCGATGACCTACGATGTACAGTCCGGGAGCAAGTGCCTTGATGTCGCTGCCCATTCTGCGACCGCTCATGTCAAATATCTGCTTACTTTCGGTAGGAGTCGATGAAGTCTTCACCTCGTCGATGCCTGTTATGATGGAACTGAGGTCGTATGCACGGTTCTCCATAGTCTTCAGACCAACCACTTCCACGTATGACAGTGCGCGGTCGTATACTGCAACGTCGTCAAACGAGGCTTCTGCCGAACCCCAGAACGAACCGTAACCGAGGTAGATTGTGGGACATTTACCCAAGAAGTCAACGATAGCATTGTAGTCAAAGTCAGCTTTAGCCTTGACACTGTCGTTGTTGATGAAACCGTTGTATGAGTTTGTGCGTCTCTCCACACCGTCGATATAAAACTTCACGCCTTGTGTGGCTTTGCGGGAGATGGTCAGAGTAACCAGATGCCACGCGTTGGGAGTGATGGCGTTGGTGGTCACGGTGGTAGGATGGTTCACATCCATCCACGTACCGTTGCCGTCGTTGTAGCCGAGATAGAGGTTGCCGGTGAGATAGAGACGTGAAGAAGAGTCCTTGTCATAGAAAGCGGCAAGGCAATCCCACAGGTTGTCGTCTGCGCGACGTGTCCAGAACGACAGTGTAGCACCGTCTGCCAAAGCGTTACCATAGAGGGGATTAGGCATAGACACATAGCTCTCGTTGTTGGCAGCACCGAAGTGCGTGCTTACTATGCGTCCCATGCGAAGGTTGTCGGTGTCGAACGAAGGCAGACTGTTGGTGCCGTTCTTTTGCAGCGTAGCCTTTTCGCTTGTGTTAAGCACATTGGCCAGAGCGTCGTCATCGAAGTTGTAGAAGCATTGCATGCCCGAAACCCATTCTGCCTCGGGACGACTGTCAGCCTTGGCGGTCATGTTGTAGGTCTCTGTCCAGTACCAGTTGCCTGCGGTCGCCTTTGCTGTCAGTGTCACGGGAGTGTCTTCCGTGAGTCCAGTGGGGTTGAAGCGTCCAGTGCTTGATATGATTTCCGGCTGCGAGCAAGTCCATGTCAGGTCCACTCCGTCTATTCCGAGACTCATTCCCATCAGGTCCACGTTCTGACTGATATATCCGCGGTCGCTCACCGGCACCTTTTGCTCGTTTACCTGAGTGGCAACCTTGTAGTCGTCACGCATCTTGTAAGCCCAGATGTTCACACCCGTCTTTGCGCAGCAGGTGATTGATATGGCATGACAGCTCTTTCCGTCCATCTGGCAGTCCACCACAACTCCCTTATAGGGCGTGCTGCCCAGCGTAATTGTGATGTAGCTTGTGCCTGGTGTGGTTGCCCATGTGCCGGAGTATGTTCCAGTCACCTTGCCGTCGGCGGTAAGAGTGATGTCAACAGGCTTTACAACCTCCAGATTTTCGTGGTCAATGCTGTATTTGTGTACGAGCAGTTTGTAGTTTCCAGCTATTTCCTCATCGGTGAAAGCAGCCTTTGAAGCCACGTCAGCATCGGTAAATGTCACGTTGTCGTCACCCTCAGTGCTTGAAGACATCTTGCCATTGTATTCAAACGGTGCGGCGCAGAGCCAACCATCTTCGTTCACCCATACCTGGTGAACCCTAACGAGGTGACCTTCAGTGCCGTCGTTGAAGCGGGTGTGGTATACGAGATATGTTCTTCCGTCGGGTGCGGCAATGATACTGTTGTGTCCCTGAGCCACTTCACCTGTGGTCATAAAGCCCCACTGGTCATACGGGCCGAGAATCTTCTCTCCCCTTGTGTCGGGATTCTTGCCGTAGTTGTTCTTCCACTCCGTGTATGTAGCCTGTCGGCCAAGTCCGTCCTTGAAGGGACCGTCGGGATTTTCAGAGCGGAACACACGCATCTGGTATCCTCCCTTTGCTGTCAGTCCGCCGTAACTCATAAAGAGGTAATAGTATTTGCCGATCTTCTCTATGTATGAAGCCTCTCCCGACACGCCGTAACCGCCGGCAATCTTCTTGCCGAAGTAGGGGTCAGAGGTCAGACTGCGTCCCTTGGTGTCGTAGTCGCTGGTGTATGTTACTGAATAGTCGCGCAGTCCGGTCTCACCGTCAAGCTTCAGCATCCAGATTCCGCCGAACCAAGAACCGTAGCTCATCCAGAGTTGGCCGTTGTCGTCATAGAACACGCACGGGTCTATCACGTTTGTCCAGTAGTTTGACCATCCTTTTATAGCTGTGTTGTAGCGTGTGGGCAGTGACGATTGTGTGCCGATGACAAGTTCGAGGTCGGTTTTCTTCCACGAAACCCTGCTGTCGGTACTGGAGCAGAAGCCACCGAACACCACAGGACCCTGGTATACATACGTGCCGTCAATCTTGTCGGACGTGAGAAGCACAATGACGCTGTTGTAGCTCGGGCCGTTCACGCTCATATACATGCACCATTTCTTCATCTTCTCGTTGTATATCACGTCCGGAGCCCACAGGTTTCCGTCTATACTGTAGTCGCCTCCATAGGCACCTCCCCAGCCGTTAGCGTCAAAGGGACCGAAGTCAACCTCCTTGCCGCCGATGGTTATCTTTGAAACCTGGTTACGGGTGAACGCCTCGGCGTTGGTCACGTTGGTCGTAGTCACCGTTCCGTCTTCCTGCACAGCTCCCCACGGTGCACGAAACGTAGTCCAGTTCTGCAAGTCTGTGGTGTAAGCCTGTGCCAAATGGCTTCCGAAAATGTAGTAGCGTTTGCTCGTCGGTTCCCAAACCACCGAAGGGTCATGGCACGACACCGTCTGTTTGGATGTCTGCTTGTAGTAAGTCTTGGCTTGAACCGTGGTTATCTGGTTGTCTTGCGCCTTTGCTGCCGACAGCGTAAGTGCGGCCAGTGCGGCAATTAGTAGTCTCTTTTGCATGATAGTTATTGGATTATAGAGTAATGTTCGTTGTATTGTCAGAGGCAGTGAGACCGTCATAACAATCCCACTGCCTTGCAAAAATAGTTCTTTTGATTCAGATTGGCAAGAAAAGGTGCGGATAGATTGTCGCCTTCACATTCTTGCCGAATGTTTCCGAATGTATTCTGGCTCAGTTGGCTACTCTTAGCACTGTTGCGCCGCCATATCCTGTGCCTGTCATCACGTGATATTGCAGCAGTCGGTTGCCGTCGGTGGATATGCCTTCGGCGTTCAGGTCATACTTGCGACCGCATTTGATGCATTCCACCTTCTTGCCTCCGTCTGCCCATGAGAGCGGATGGTTCACTCCGGTTTTGTTTTCAAGGCAATACGGACACTGACCGTCATACGCTTTCGGTTCCATTGTGGTGGCGCAACCTATGATCAAGGAGTTGTTTGCACCGAGATTGTCATACGAAACACGCTTGTTTTCAATATCCGTGGTCATTGCCCAGTCCTCGCTGCTGCCCCCGTCGTTGCGGTCTACACACACGTGGTTCACTCCTTTTTCCTTTCGTGTCGTCACCATTACGAACGTTCCGGCGTTGGTAGTGATGCCGTTCAGTATGCTGGTGGGGTGATATCCGGTGTAGAAAATGAAACTGCACGCATATTTTGTGCTGTATTGCTCCTCACCTGCGCATGCTCCGAGGAGCAGCGACAGCAGAATCAGTGGCAGTGCAAATATCTTTTTCATGCTAAAAGTGCCTTTTCAGCCTCTTCCGCACGCTCGAAGTGAAACTCCGATAGTGTGGCTTCCATCAGCTGTTGTATCTTGTCGTTCTGCAAGTTGCCGATGCTTCCCTCGTGAGTGTGGTGTATGTCTCTGTTGGGAACGAACGTTCCGGCCTCGATTTCCAGTCCCACTTTCTTGTAAGCGTCGCGGAACGGCATGCCCGAAGCAGCCAGTCGGTTCACCTCCTCCACGGAGAATATCGGGTCGTACATCGGATTGTCGAGTATGTTCTTGTTCACCTCCATCTTGTTTATGATGTAGGCCGTCATCTGAAGACAGTCGTTCAGTTCGCCGAAAGCCGGCAGGAACACCTCTTTTATTATCTGAAGGTCGCGGAAATAACCCACAGGCAGGTTGTTCATTATGAGCGTTATCTGCTGCGGCAGAGCCTGCAACTTGTTGCACTTGGCGCGTATAAGCTCAAACACGTCGGGGTTTTTCTTGTGAGGCATGATAGACGAACCCGTGGTACACTCCTTCGGAAGCTTCACAAACGAGAAGTTCTGACTGTTAAACAGACATGCGTCGAAAGCCATTTTTGCTATTGTTCCAGCTATGGAAGCTATGGCGAAGGCCACGTTGCGCTCCATCTTTCCGCGTCCCATCTGTGCATATACCACGTTGTAGTCCATGCTGTCGAAACCCAACAACTGGGTTGTCATGGTGCGGTTGAGCGGAAACGACGATCCGTAGCCGGCAGCCGAACCGAGGGGGTTGCGGTTGGTCATGCGATAGGCGGCCTGGAGAAACAGCATGTCGTCGGCTAGACTTTCTGCGTAGGCTCCGAACCACAGTCCGAACGAACTTGGCATGGCCACCTGCAAGTGGGTGTAGCCCGGCATGAGCACGTCCTTATACTGTTCGCTCTTCTGTATGAGTTCGTCAAACAGAGCCTTCACTCCGTCGGCCACCACCTTTATCTCATGTCGGGTAAACAGTTTGAGGTCAACGAGCACCTGGTCGTTGCGTGAGCGTCCGCTGTGTATCTTCTTGCCCATGTCGCCCAGTTTGCGGGTGAGCATCAGTTCCACCTGCGAGTGAACGTCCTCTATGCCTTCCTCAATTACAAATTCGCCACGTTCGCACACTGCGTATATGTTTTTCAGTTCGGCCAACAGAGCCTTCAACTCGTCGGCTTCCAACAGTCCGATTGACTGCAACATGGTTATGTGAGCCATGCTTCCGAGCACGTCGTAGCGTGCGAGGTAGAGGTCAAGTTCCCTGTCGCGGCCTACGGTGAACCGCTCTATCTCCTCGTTTATACCGTAGTTCTTCTCCCAAAGTTTCATGTCCTGTGTGATAGTCTATTCGTAGCGTATTATCTCCAGTGTGTCGGCGATTTTCTCCAGAGCCTCTTGCAGTGGTTTCGACACCATGGCCTTGATAAACGGGTTCAAGTCGGCCTTGATTGTTACCTTAATCTTGCACGTGGTTTCGTCCGTTGCCACAATCTGTATCCACAGGTTGAACGGCACTGGCGACTGTTCGGTTTCAAACTTGATGCACTTGGGTTCTTCTCTCTCAATTATGCGCATCTTGATTTCGCCCACGGGAGCCGCCTTCATGGTTATGCTGTCGTGGTCGAAACTGAACTGTTCCAGTTTGTCTTGCGGTATGCGGTCGCTTATGCGCTCTATGTTGCTCAGGTCGCTCAGCATATTGTACACCGCCTGCTGGCTGTACTGTATGTGCCTTACGCTACTCTCAAATTTGCTCATGGATTCTGCTTATGTAAAAAAGCCCCGTGGCGGATTGTCCGGCCGGGGCTTCCATATACGTATATATAATTAATGTATAGTCAAAAAGTGTGGCCTTACTTCTTCCAGTTGGCAGGATCCTTACGCCACTCGTGCAGCATCTCTACATGCTCCTGACGGATATAGCCTGTTTTCACGGCCTGTTCCACCACGTGCTCATAGTCGGTCAGCGTCACCAGTTTCACTCCGGCGTCAGCGAAAGCCTTTTCGGCTACGGGGAAACCGTAGGTGTATGATGCCACCATACCAATCACTTCGCATCCGTACTTGCGCAGAGCTTCAACAGCTTTGAGACTGCTACCACCAGTGGAGATGAGGTCTTCGATAACCACCACCTTTGCTCCGGCCTTCAGTTCACCCTCAATCAGGTTTTCCATACCGTGGTCCTTTGGTTTGCTGCGCACGTAGGCGAACGGCAGAGAAAGTTCCTCAGCCACGAGTGCACCCTGTGCGATGGCTCCTGTGGCCACTCCTGCTATGGCTTCCACCTCGGGGAAGTGCTCAGCTATGGTGTGGCATATCTCCAGTTTCACGAAATTGCGCAGTCCGGGATATGACAGAGTCTTGCGGTTGTCGCAGTAGAAAGGTGATTTCCATCCTGATGCCCAAGTGAAGGGAGCGTCCGGTTGCAGCTTGATAGCGTTTATTTCAAGCAGTTTTGATGCGAATGCGTTCTTGATTGTGTCCATTATAGTATGTTATATTACTTATTTATAGTATGTTGTATTATTCGTTTTTACCTGATTTGCAAAGTTAGAAAAACTTTGTCATACGTTCAGCGGCATATTGTTAAAAGTGTTTAAGGGCAAAGCGCTGTGATTTTGCTTCATATATCAAACAGCTGTTTGACTCTCCACAAGAATGGTTTTTACAATGTTCTTATTTCTTCTTCTGACAAGCCTGTCATTTTCATTACCGTTGCAGCATCCATGCCGGCATCCAACAGGTTTTTAGCTATTTGGAGAGCCTTCTTGTTTTCGCCTTCCTTGCGTCCCTGCTCCAATGCGGTGTCGATGGAGTTTTTTACGTCGCGGTAAGCCTTTAGGCTGTCCTCATACTCACGCAACTCCGTCTTTGTGAACTTGGCTATCTCCGCTTCCTCAAAGAGTTTGGTGAATACCTTTTCTTTCAGTGCGGCAGGACGTTCGTCCAAGCGGGAGAGGTTTTTAAGGACATAAAGCCACTTGTCGTAAAGCGTGACAAGCTCGTCTTCCGTTTTGTTGAACTTTGCTATCTCTACGTATTTGAAAGACAGTTTGTCATTGAACACCTTGTGGGTCTTCTTGTCGAGCAGACCAACATCGTGGTTGATGTCTTCCTGGGCAAACGCCTCTTCTTTCATGTCGAAGTTCAGCAAGGCTACAGTGTACACGTGTTCAAGCTTGAAGTCCCATTCTGTTCCCTTAGGAGCCTGTTCACGAATGGGGAATGTTGAATAGAACAGTGAACGGTCTTTGAAAAACTTCTGAAAAGCGTTCTGCATCTCGACAATGAACTTCTCGCCGCGTTCGTTCTCGCAATATACGTCGAATATGGCCTTGCGCTCGGCAAAGACATCGCCTACGTGTTCACTGTTCAGATATTTCACGTCCGTGATAACCTGAAAACCCTCAAACAGGGAATTCAGGAAGTTGATGAGCAAATCCTTGTTGGGCTTAGTGCCAAAGATACGCTTGAAACCGAAGTCGGTCAACAGGCTGATATATCGTTCTTCTATTCTTCTCATAATGTCATTCCGTTTGCGATTAAGGCACTTGTCCGGGCATGGACGTTGTACCAACTTCTCTTCGAATGTGTAAAATTACGCTTTATCCCTCACATTACCAAACATATAGCTTTGTTTTAATCAAATTACGTTATGCGTTTCTATGTGCTTCAATCTGATTCTTTACTATTGCCTCAAATGTATCTGCACAGTTCTTTATATCGGTATATTCGGCCAGTTGTCTGCCTTCGAGTCCATCGCTACTCCAATCTTGGAACGGCTGAGCATACACGCCTTTATTTGCATTGCGAATAGTTCCTACCGTAAATGCATACGGAAGATTTGCTATGTTCATTCCGTCAACTACCTTTTTGAAATAGTCGTAATCACCGTCAATCACAAAGCCATAGTCTGCGGCAATGCGATAAACGGCCTCCCAATGGCGTTGCTTACAAAATATGGAGTTCTTCTTGTTGTAACCATGGTTCACAAGCATTGTCAGACACTCTTTCAGAATCTCCAGGCGAGTGCTTTCCTTCAAGTCTCTCACAAACAGACCTTCCGCAGCCATTCGCACGTTACTGCCACCGTAAGCATCATCATGTTCAGCCGAATCCGCCTCGCCAATCACATAACGCATGGGTTGGATTGGGGTAAACGGTATCTCGTTGCCGCTTGTTTCCACATCATGTCCTGCACTCTCCAAGTCGGTGATGCAAGAGCCTGTGGCATAGAAGTACATGGTGATGATGATGTGAATGGCAGCGTTTATCTCTTGTTCTGAAGCAGTGGGAGAGATGTGCGACTCGTCGTTGCGCCAGCCCTTCACCAACATCAAGTACTGATACAGCTTTTGATATTCTGCATCGTCGCTGTATTTCAATGACCACAACGGACGGATGGCATGAACCACGTCTTTCCATGTCGCATTCTGGCCTTCCACTTGCGGCCTCACCTCTCTTCCTTTCATCAGGAAGTAGAGCTTCTTCAGATATGCCTCAAACTTTGTCACCAACAGGTTGAAGCTGACGAATTTGTCAACGATGGTTGCCTCTTTGACGAACAGGTTGGAGAAGGCACGGGAGATAAACAGTCCTACACCGTCCAAGCTCTCCAACGACTCTTTGCCCAGTACATAGAACACACTGTCGAGCACTTCATCCTGCGGACGCATATATCCGCTCACTCCAGACAGGGTTTCTATTAGAATGTCTTTTATACTGCACTTTATCTTTTCGATGTTCAGCACACCGTCTGTCTGTTCTTCTTGTGGCGTTGTTTCCTCCGTCTGTTCCTCTTCGTGATAGTTTTCAGCATTCTCCAACGTTACTTCATCATGCAGCCATGCGAGAAGAATGCGGTTTCTTGTCGTCGGGTCAAGGATAAACTTGCGCAGTATCTGGTCGGCCTTAGGCATCACAAGGAACGGAGGCGTGGGCGTACCGCAAATCCTGTTCAGAAACTCGCGCGTCTTTTGCAAGTCGAGTGTGAGTTTCAAGTTCTCAAAACGGTTGAACTCATTGAGGTTTTGCTCGTTCACGTCACAACTCATGATGTTGATGAGCTGACTCGGATTGAGCCCCGTTGCCTCACTGAGCGTCATAATCTGCTTGTGCAACTCGCTTATCTGATACTCGGCTATGTAGTCGTAGATGGTCTTTCCCTTGTCGAGATGCAAGTCGCCGCTCTGTATGTCGTGCAGGATAATGAGAGCCGTGCGCTGGTCTTTCTGCGACAGCGTGGCGAATGTCTTGCACAAGTCTTCCACAGCCGACTTGGTCAGTTCGCTGCCCGGACCTTCTGCATAGAGGTTCTTGACAAACTTCTGAAACTTTGAGTCGATGTATTCCGCATCGATGGTGCCCGTGCCGGTTTCTGTGATGTATGTGTCGATGGCATATTCCCACGTGTCTTTCGGGTCGCCAGTAGAACCGCCTGTAAACAGTTCACGGTAGCGTTGCAAGAGTGTGAGATAGGTCTGCTCGTCTATCTCCATCTCCACCTTGGTATAGGTGTCGCCGTGCTGAAAATCATATTTGGTCTTTTCCCATACAAAGCCCTGCAACTTGGCAGCTTCCAGCAAGTGGGTCAGCTCCGAGAAACACTTGGCAAACATGTTTCTGTCCTCACGCGTATCGGGCAACTTCTGGAAATTGTTGATTTCGTGGGAAAGGAAAATGTCGCGTATGGTCAGGTAGCGCTGGTTGATGTTGGAAAGGTTTTTCTCCAGCTTGTCCACAAACACTCCCAACGGACGGTCTACATACACCTCCAAGGCATCGTTGATGTTCTGCTCCATGGTGTATGGATAGCTGTAGTATTTGATGATGCCGAAAGGTTTGTCGGGACCGAATAGGCGGTTGGTGCGAGAGAAGGCCTGAATGATGTCCACATACTTCATCACCTTGTCCACATACAGCGTGTTCACCCACTTGGAGTCGTAGCCCGTGAGCATCTGCGTCACCACGATGAGCAGGTCCACTTGCTTGCTGTGGTCGTTCTCTATGCCGATATAGGGCTTCTTGTGAGCCAGTCGCTTGGCCACGTCTTTCTTATATTTGGCGTAGTTCGGCAGTTGGAAGGTCATGCCATACTTGGCGTTGTAGTCCGTCAGCATCTCCACGATGGCGTCTTCCCGAGCCATGCCTCCGTCGGAGTTGTCTATGTTGTTGTCGAATATGGCCACCACATTCATCGAGGGGTAATGCTCCTTGAAGAGTTTGTAGTAGGCTATAGCCTCGGGGATGTTTTTCGTGGCGAGCATGGCGTGAAACTTGCCGTTCTTGCTCAGTCTGTCCCATCTCTTCATTATGTTCTGCACCACAGCCAGATGGTGCGCGTCCGTCTGGTAGAATTCCTTTGGCAGATAGTGCTCTATGCCATGCACCTGCTTGCCGTTGTCCGTATAGGTGTCGGGCATCTTTAGTTCGGAGACGAATTTGTTGTAAATGTTCCGCAACTCCTCATCCTCGTCGATGAGTTGCAGATATTCCTCCGTGGTGCGCTTCTTCGGCTCCTCGTCGGGATTGCGGTCTTTCAGTTTGCGGTCTATTTCATGGAAAGCCACCAACTCGCGCTGTTCGTTTTCGTCGGTTACCTCCATATATGGGTCAAAGCCCAGCACGTTGCCGTCGGGAATGCCATTGGCTATGGTGTATTTGTGGAGCATGTCGCCAAAGAGCGTTTCGGTCATTATCTCGTTCTTGGCGTTTTCCTCAAACACGGGTGTTCCAGTGAAGCCGAAGAGTAGGGCTCGTGGGAAGGTGTGCTTGATGCCGATGAGCATACTGCCGAACACGCTGCGGTGACACTCGTCGATGATGAACACCAACCGTTTCTTGCCGATATAGTCAATCACCTCTTTTGATATGGTCGGTCCCTCCTTGATGTTGCTCATCTTCTGGATGGAAGTGACAATCAGACGGTCATCCTTGTCATTGCTTTTCAGTTTGGCGAGCAGGATGCTCGTGTCTGCCGTGTCCTGCACGGAGTCGGGGTCGCCGGCAAATCCGCGGTACTCGTCCAGCGACTGCACCGACAGTTCTATGCGGTCGAGCAGAAACACCACCTTGTCGGCGTCGCCCGAGTTGGCTATCAGCTGCGCCGACTTGAAGGATGTCATGGTCTTTCCCGAACCTGTGGTGTGCCAGATATATCCGCCCCGGTGCTGGTGTTCGTCCCAGTTGGTCTTCTTCACCACGTCGCTTATCTTGCTTGCGGCAAAATACTGGTAACTGCGGAGCACTTTTAGCGTTTTGTCCTTGTCGTCGGCTATGGTGTAGAACCCCACCATTTGGTGAGCCATCGGTATGGAGAGCAGGTCGGTAGCCACCTTCTTCCAGTCGCTCACAACCACGTTGTTGAAGTCTTCCCAATGGAAGAAGAACTGTTTCGAGAAGCGGTCTTCCGACCCGGGGTTGGCAAAGTAGAGAGTTTCCTCAGGAGTCATAGCCACGAATATCTGCACCATCGAAAAGATGCCTTTGGCAAAGATGCCCTCGTGGGTATAGCGTTTCAGTTGGTAGCACGCTTGGCTCACGTCCACCTTGCTGCGCTTCAGTTCTATGTGTATCACGGGCATGCCGTTGATGAGCAGCATCATGTCGCCGCGGCGGTCGCCGGCCATCGCCTCGTTGGTCTTGAACTTCGGTTGGCGCACTATCTGATAGCGACTCTGTCCTGCCGATATTTCCTTGGGGTCGAATATTTTCAGATACACCTCCTTGCCGTAGTTGTTGGTGTCGGCCTCACAGTCGCGTCTGATGCTTACCTGTTGTCCGTTGATTAGTTTGTTCACGGCATAGGGCGAACCGCACATATTCACTTGGTCTATCACTTGGCGCATCTCGCTCTCCGTGAGGGGATGGTTGCCGAGCTGGGCGATGCCGCGGTTGTTGTCGTAGATTATGTTTGCCCAGTTCTCCACGAGTTGCTCTTCCGTCGGATTCTTAATCACCTCGTTCCAACCGTGATGGAGCAGATGTTCGGTCAGTGCTTCCTCGAAAGCCGACTCCTTGATGAAACTCTGTATATTTGCCATAATGATACCTCTTTAATCGTTATTTGGGTCGCCCTTTGCAATTTCCCAATATCCGTTCTTCCTGGCTCCAACTCGACGTATAATTCCTTGTTCTTGCAGCCAATTAAGTTCACGTTGTATGGTCTTCCTACTTATTCCCAAACGCTCTGCTAATGTCTCTGCATTTATTGGGACATTTATTGGGACATTTATTGGGACATTTTCCTCCCATTTAGTAGATTCGTCGCTTATTATTTTTAGTATATCTTTCTGCCTTTCAGTGAGTTCTGCGCTTACGTTTATTGGAATATTTATTGGGACATTTATTGGGACATCCGTCTCGCCATTTTCCCTTTCGACAGATACACTTTCGTCCACAAACTCTGCCTTCAATGTAGCTTTGAGGATGAAAGCGTCGGTGTGGAACGAGGGGACGGCTGCACCGCGGCTTTCCAGTTCGTTGCAGATACGGTCGATGCCCTCGCCAAACTCTTTCACATAGTTATATGCCTTCAGGAATTGGGCTATCTTCGGATTACGGGAGAAGTGGGTGTGGCGGATGTTTTCTGCTCTTACCAGTCCGGGCAATTTGCCGGGAGACTCAAACACCAGTCGGTCGTCAAACATCTTTATCTGTATCTCCGTACCCTTGATGCTGTAGTCTCTGTGACATTCGCTGTTTACTACCATCTCTTGTATGGCAAACTTCGGATAGTTGCGGTTGGTGACAAACTGTCCGTTCTGCCCGAGAAAGGAATGTTCGCGCACCTGCGTTTCAAGATATTCTATGGTCTTTACTATCTGGTGCAGAACCGTGCCTTCAAACGTCACGTCCTTCACTACATTCATCTCCGTGCCAACCTTTTCCTCCGTACCCTCGTAACGGATGAAACGTGTTCGGGCGCGAGGGAAGAACCGTTGAGGCTTCTTGCCGAAAAGCAGTATGCACGCATTGCTCACCTTCTGCTTGCCGTCGGCTTCTTTCACGAAGTCGTTATTCTCACACAGATATTCCATTGCCGACTTGCCGTAGCCGATAACCTTGGTGTACTCTTCCACGGCAGCCATGTTCACGTCGTCGATGGTTGCCCCGTATGCCGCTTCGTCCTCATAGTTACGCTCGCCCTTGTCGTACATCAGCTGCATGCGTTCGTCGAAACTGAGTTTGCGGCTCTTGTCGCCCACACGCATAAAAGCCTCGTCGGCTTGGTTGGTGTGCAAGTGGCTACTGGCCGGCACATACATCAGCAATATCCTGTTGTCGTTGCCCTCGCAATCCACACAGGGGAGATAATTGTAGTGCACTCTTACTGACGGCATACAAAAGTCCATCGGCACACGGAGCAGTTCGTTCAGCTGTTTGGTGTGTTGGTTCACTCCCTCTATGCGCCTTGTCTTGTCCGACACGCCAATGACAAGCACGCCGCCGTCGGCATTGGCCATTGCCACAATAGGCACAGCCAATGCTTTCGGGTCTATCTGTATACTCTTGCAGTCGAAGGTTTGGTCTTCCTTCCTGCTCGTTATCTCGTCTATTGTCATATTGCAAAGATATAAAGATTACACGAACATCTTGTCCAGACAAGCTGCCTTTATCTGCTTCAACTTCTCCAAACGTTGAGACTGAAGGGCGATTTTGCGGTCAAGGGCGGTGAAGTAGGAGGCGATGGCTTGCTGTTCTTCTGCGTCTTGTGGATATACAATAGCAATCTTGCTAAAAGCTGGATATTTTAGGTTCCACGTGTCCTTAGTCAAACCTTGTGAATGAAGCCTGAACTCTTCAATCATAGGCTGGGTCTTGAAATAATACGCAAAGAACATTGAAATCGCGCCGTCTTTAGGCGTTATTACTGTATAAGCTGGACTGACAATACCTCTATATTGGGAACACCCGCTTGCTCCTTGCCACATACGCATTGAGTTGTATGCAATATCATTTTCTAAGACCAATTTGTAATTTGATTTGTCTGAGTTTGAATTGTCAAATCTGCCATTCTCACTCGCTTTAATAATGCCATCGTGCATTGTGACAGAAAGCATCTCGCCATCGGTATCACTTTCAATTCTTTCTGAGAAAATATCTCCCAACTTCACTTTCTTCCACTCTCCCTCAAACCCTTTGAATCTGATTTTAGGCACGGTTTCCCCCTCTTGTGGGAACATGGCTTGCAGACTTGCCTCCTTCACTTGTTTTAAAGAAGCAAGGTTGGAAATTGAATCTGAGATTTCCGCCAATCCCTTAATTGCAAACTCATCGC